>JAZQHX010000021.1:0-8018 GCA_045540835.1 Acutalibacteraceae bacterium
TGAATTACTTGTATGTGATGATTGCGGCGGAAAGTACAGACGTAAATATAAAAAGAAAAAAGACGGTATATATTATTATTGGCGCTGTAACAGTCGCTTAGAAAGCGGTAATAAGTATTGCGAAAATTCAAAAGGTCTTGAAGAAAAACAATTGCAAAGAGCTATATGTTCCGGTCTTTCAAAGGTTATGGAACAGCAAGATGAAGGCTATGCCGTAATGAAAAGTCATATCTTGTATGCAGTATCCGGGGAAGAAAAGAGCGAAGAACTTTATGCTGTTGAAAAATCTATAAGGGATGAAGAAAATCATATAAACGAATTGATTGATTTATCTATTTCATCAGGAAGTAATTCTGAAAAATATGAAATGGCAATAAAAGAGTCTTCAAAAAAGATTAGTGTTTTAAAAGAAGAAAGAGAAAGGATTCTTATCTTTCTTAAAAATAACGAGAGTGCAAAAACAGAACTCGAAAGACTTGATAAATATCTAAGTGAAAACCGAGCAGTTATTGATGAATTTGATGAAGCAGTAATTTACCGAACTATTGATTGTATCCGTGTGACTAAAGATGCTAAATTGATAATTTGCATTAAAGGCGGAATTGAGATAACCGAAGATTATTATGACTACTCTGAAATTAAAAAAATCGCTTAAATAATAAAGCTGAAATATTGATTTTTTTGATTGCAGTTTACAACTTTTTGTGGTATAATGTTAATGTAATAAGAATTTTGGGTTAATTTTAGTATTTTGTAGCGGTTCACATTCGGTTATGAATTACAAAAACCTGAAATGACCTCTTGGTTGTTTCAGCTTTTTAATTTTTGTTGCGTTTAAAGCATAGCAAAAGAAAACAATAAATAACCCAAGGCGGTGATTTATATGAAAAGAAACAAAGGTGATATATTTATAACAGTGTGGATTGCTTTTGGGGTTATGGTTATTTTAGGATTTTTTGTATTTTCGATGATAATTGGTGGAACTGCCGGTAATGGCTATCAGGAAAATGGACATTTTTTTGTTTGTGAACACTCAAAAGTTTCTGAAGTGTCTAAGATGATTTGGGAAATAAGCAGTATATGGGAAATCCTTTTTTGGATTTTTATTCCGCTAACACCAATTGGTGCTTTTGTTATTGCAGATATTCAAAAGAAAATTGAACGAAGAAAAAACAGATTTGAATAAAGAGAATGAAGTTTTTTAGTTTGATTATATTTTTGGCTTCAGTTTTAAAATTCGGAAATGACCTTTGGTTGTTTCCGAATTTTATGTTCATTTCTATTTATTGATGTTACATTATGCTTTGCATTTTTTATTAAACTTATTGACAAATTTATAATGTTGTTGTATTATTGTATTAAGCAGATAACACAATGATGAAAGGAAAGATTATGAGCTTTGATTTTGATAACAACATACCAATCTATATTCAGTTAGTAGAGCAGATAAAAATCAGCATTATTTCTGGTGAAATCGCTTCCGGAGAACGATTGCCGTCGGTCAGGGAATGGGCGCTGAAGTATAAAGTTAATCCTAACACAATGCAAAAAGCTTTGGTGGAGCTTGAAAATGCGGGGCTTGTTTTTACTGAACGTACCAACGGCAAATTTGTAACAGAAAACAACAAGCTTATTGAAACGGTGCGAAACAATTATGCAAGGGAAGTATCAGAAAAATATTTTTCCGATATGGAAAAAATCGGTTTTTCTAAAGATAAAGCGATTAAATACTTAAATGATTTGGGAGGAAATGAAGTATGAGCTTATTGGAATGTAAGCATCTTTATAAAAGCTATGGCGAAAAGGAAGTTTTAAAGGATATAAATTTAACCCTTCAAAAAGGAAAAATCATTGGTCTTTTGGGTAGAAACGGTACGGGAAAATCTACACTTATAAAGCTCATTAACGACCTGCTTACACCTACAAAGGGTGAAATTTTAATAAATGGTGAAAAGGTAGGAGTAGAAAGCAAAAAAATAATTTCTTATTTGCCTGAAAGGACCTATCTGGATAAGAGTATGACGGTGGAAAACGTTATTAAATTCTTTACTGAATTTTATGATAATTTTGACCCGAATACCGCAAGACGACTGCTTAATGATTTAGGTCTTGATACCAAGCAAAAGCTCACTAAGATGAGTAAGGGTATGCAGGAAAAGGTACAATTGGTTCTTGTTATGAGCAGGAGAGCAGATCTATATATTCTTGACGAGCCTTTAGGTGGTGTTGACCCTGCTACGAGAGATTATATTCTTGATACGATTCTTTCTAACTTTAACGAGGGTGCAAGCGTCATAATTTCTACCCACCTTATAAGCGATATTGAAAGGATTCTTGACGAAGTAATCATAATTGATAATGGACAAATCGTGCTTGAGGGCGATTGTGACGAACTAAGAACAAAAGAAAACGGCTCAATTGATGATATATTCAGGAGGATGTTCAAATGCTGAAAAAATTGCTTAAATATGATTTAAAAAACGTATATAAAATCTTAATTGTATTTTACTGTCTGGCCTTGTTTTTTGCAGTATTGACACGAATTTTTCTTAATATAGAAAACTCGTTTGTTATGAATATAATAGGTCAGGTTTGCGGTGGAGTTACCGTTTCTATGATGTTCAATATTTTCATAAATAATATAATGGGTCTATGGAGAAGGTTTAAACAAAATCTTTACGGTGATGAATCGTATTTGACCCATACCTTGCCTGTGAGAAAACAGGAGCTTTATCTGTCAAAATTTGTTACCGCAGTTATAACGATAATTACAAGCGTTATAATTATTGTTCTGTCTCTTTATATGGCGTATGGCGAAAAAGAAATCCTTGCAGTAATAAAGAATATGTTAAAAGGTTTTTCGGCTTCATTGGATACAACACCTTTTATAATGGTTTCAATTTTACTGTTTATATTCATTATAGAATTTTTAAATATATTACAATGCGGTTTTACAGGGATTTTGTTAGGCCACAGACGCAACAACGCAAAGATTGGCTTCTCATTTCTGTACGGCTCGGTTGTTTATGTTTTAAGTCAGATGTTTATACTGCTTCTTGTATTTTCGATTGCATTATTCGATAATGATTTTATGAAGTTGTTTGTTACAAACAGAATCGAAAACTCAGACACAATAAAGGCGGTTGCTGTATTAGCTGTTTTAGGTTATACAATAATTTGCGTTGTAGGTTATTTTTTAAATCAAAAAATATTGCGTAAAGGCGTAAATGTAGACTAAATCAGGAGAAAATAATTGATTTTTTTGTTAAAAGTGTTGTAAAATTTGGGCGAATATGTTAAAATGATTCCGTTATTATAATGATAATGGAGGTAGCAAATGAAAATTTTAGTTTGCGTAAAGCAGGTTCCCGGTTCTAATAATGTAGAGGTTGACCCTGTTACCGGTGTATTAAAACGTAACGGAGCTTTAAGTAAGATAAATCCTTATGATTTATATGCAATAGAAACAGCACTTTTGTTGGCGGAAAAATACGGTGGAACGGTAGAAAGTATTACAATGGGACCACCGCAGGCAAAGGCTGTAATTGAAGAAACGGTTTGTATGGGTGCTGTTTGCGGCACCGTACTCACCGACCGCAAATTTGCAGGTGCCGATGTTCTGGCAACGGCATACACATTATCCCAAGGAATAAAAAAATGCGGTGAATACGATATTATTCTTTGCGGAAAACAAACTACCGACGGTGATACTGCTCAGGTAGGAGCTGAGGTTGCCGAGTACCTTGGTATTGCAAATATTTCTAACGTTTTGTCGGTTGAGGATATACGTGACGGCAAAGTTTATCTTACAGCAAGCCTTGACGAGAAAAATGTATCGCAGAGTATAAAAATGCCTTGTCTGATTTCTGTGGACGGTGATATAAATACTCCTCGACTGCCTTCTTATAAAATAAAGAAGAATCTCACGGGTGATTCGGTAAAATTCCTTACCTTTGATGATTTTGATGATAAAAACTCTGCTCATTACGGACTTACCGGTTCTGCTACTCAGGTTGAAAGAATTTTTCCACCTGAAAAGAACAGCGAAAAGCAGAATATAGTGGGAAATTCGGACGAACAATCACAAGCCATTTTTTCATTGCTTAAAAACAAAAAGATGATATAGGGGGATAAAATTATGGGAAAACTTGTTATAAATCAAAATTTAATTACCCCCGAAAAGGCAGAAAAGCTTGTTAAAATTTGTCCGTTTGGCGCTATAAGCTATATTGACGGAAAGCTGGATATTTCTTCTGCCTGCAAAATGTGCAAGCTATGCGTGCGTGGTGGCGAAGGTGCGGTAGAATTTATCGATGAAACGGTTGGAATTGATAAATCATTGTGGAAAGGCGTTTGTGTCTTTGCAGATTGCACGGGCGGCAAAATTCACCGTGTTACATACGAGCTTTGCGGTAAGGCAAAGGAGTTAGCGGCAGAAATCAACCACCCGATTTATGCGGTTATCATTGGAGACAATGTACAGAAAAATGCCCAGCAGCTATTGAAATACGGTGTAGATAAGGTTTTTGTATATGATAATCCCGCTTTAAAGGATTTCAGAATTGAACCGTACACCACCGCTTTTTGCGATTTTATTGAGAAGGAAAAACCGTCCTCAGTTTTAATAGGCGCTACTAATTTAGGACGTCAATTAGCACCCAGAGTAGCCGCACGTTGCAGAGCAGGACTTACAGCAGACTGCACGGTGTTACAAATGAAGAAAAATACCGATTTAGTGCAGATTCGTCCTGCCTTTGGCGGCAACATAATGGCACAGATTATTTCTCCAAATACAAGACCGCAGTTTTGTACGGTAAGATATAAGGTCTTTTCAGAGCCTGTACCTTCCGATAATCCAAGCGGTGAAATTGTGAATATGACCGTAACCGATGAAATGCTTTTATCCGATATTGAAGTAATCAGCAGTAAATTAAAGCCTACAGATATTGATATTGCTGAGGCTGATGTAATTCTAGCTGTCGGCAGAGGTGCAATGTCGGAGGGTATGCGGCAGTATGCGGAAGAGCTTGCAGGGCTACTGGGTGGTGTTGTTGCTTGTACAAGACC
The DNA here is from genome assembly GCA_045540835.1 of Acutalibacteraceae bacterium. Lineage (GTDB taxonomy): Bacteria > Bacillota > Clostridia > Oscillospirales > Acutalibacteraceae > UBA737. The sequence goes on from JAZQHX010000021.1 coordinate 5,068, forward strand.
TCTTGCAGAGGCGAATATATTTGATTCCAAACAGCAAATCGGTTTATCCGGCAGAACGGTTAAGCCTAAGCTAATAATTTGCCTTGGAATTTCGGGTGCTGTTCAGTTTGCGGCAGGTATGAAATCGTCGGATTGCATAATTGCAGTCAATTGTGATAAATCAGCTCCGATTTTTGATGTAGCACATTACTGTGTCGTGGGCGACGTGAATGAAATTGTACCAAAGCTTATATGTAAAATAAAGGGGGAAGCATGATGTATAATAAGGTTACAGCAGAGGATATAGCTTTATTGCAGAGTATTTTGGGCGAAGCCGATGTTATATACGGCGACTCCATAAATCCTGACTATGCCCATGATGAATTGGGTGGTATTGAAAAAATGCCCGAGGTTTTAGTCAGGGTAACCGAAACAAAGCAGGTTTCAGCTATAATGAAATTGGCTTTTGAAAGAAACATTCCCGTAACTGTTCGTGGCAGTGGTACGGGTCTTGTAGGCTCGGCAGTTGCGGTTGAGGGCGGAATTCTGCTTGAAACGACTAAAATGAATAAAATTTTAGAGCTTGATGCGGATAATTCTACTGTCAGAGTACAGCCCGGTGTGCTTTTAATGGAGCTTGCGGCTTTTGCCGAAGAAAACGATTTTTTATATCCGCCTGACCCCGGTGAAAAATCGGCAACAATAGGTGGAAATATATCTACAAATGCAGGCGGAATGAGGGCTGTTAAATACGGCGTTACAAGGGATTATGTGCGCTCTCTTACAGTTGTTATGCCTGACGGAGAAATTCTGACACTTGGTGCCGCTGTTGCCAAAAACAGCTCGGGATATAGTCTTAAAGATCTTGTAATCGGCTCTGAGGGTACACTTTGTATAATTTGTGAAGCGGTACTTAAACTCGTACCTTTGCCAAAGGTTTCGGTTAGCTTGTTAGTGCCTTTTCGTGATATGAAAAGTGCTATTGAAGCAGTACCGAAAATAATCCGCTCTAAGGTGATTCCCACAGCAGTTGAGTATATGTCAAGAGACACTATTCTGTTTTCTGAGGACTATTTAGGCAAAAAGTTTCCCGATACAAAAAATGACGCATATATTCTTTTGACATTTGACGGCAATACCGACGAGCAGGTGGAAAACGATATGAGAATTGTCGCTGATTTGTGCCTTGAAATCGGTGCAGTTGATGCGTATATGGTTGATACAGAGGAACGCAAGAAATCCGTTTGGTCTGCACGAGGAGCTTTTTTAGAGGCTATAAAGGCTTCAACTACCGAAATGGACGAATGTGACGTTGTAGTACCCGTAAACAAAATAGATGAATTTATAAAATTTACCCATACTTTAGCAGAAAAATATAATGTCAGAATCCCGTCATTTGGTCACGCAGGCGACGGTAATTTACATATTTATATCTGCCGTGATAACCTTTCATTAAAAGATTGGGAAGAAACACTTAAAGTTTGCTTTGACGAAATGTATACTATGGCGGAAAAACTTGGTGGTCTTGTTTCAGGTGAGCACGGTATAGGCTATGCTAAAAAGGAATTTATGAAAAAACAGTATGGGCACACACCTGTAATGCTGATGCAGGGGATTAAAAAGGTTTTTGATACTAAAAATATTCTCAATCCGGGCAAAATTTGTTTTTGATGCAAAAATTAAATGAAAATATAGTTTTGTAAATAGTAACGGTTCACTTTTTGTGTTCCGTTATTATTTTTTGCATTAAGCTATATTAGAATCTGCTAAAGCGATGAAAAGCGTTTGTTTTTTGCAATGGTGGTCGAATTATACAAAAGCGTGGTTGATTTGTACATATATTTTGTGTCAAATATATGATATAATGCTTTTTGTAAATTACATTGATTTTTTACAAAAAATGCAGAGGAGAATTCTATGAAAACAGTAAAAAAACTTTTATCCTTAAGCTTGTGCCTGATACTGCTTATCGGTACTGCTTTTTCTGCCGGTGCGGCTTCATCTTCGGATTTTTACATTACGACCTCAAAGGTATATAATGTAGTCCCCGGTCAAAGAACCAGCTTTAATGTGACGGTAGGCGATTTTTCAAAGCTACCTACAGCCGACGGTGGTTATCAGATTGAAATTGAACTGCCTGAGGTACTTTCCTTTATTTCTGTTGAGCAGGACGGCAGAGTTTTAAGTCAGTCTGATGATGAATACGGTTTTTATAACGATAATGTTATTATTTTAACCGATTATTTTAATAAAGATGCCGATACTAAGGCAGAGCTCAAATGGAAAATTAACGTTATGGTTAATGCCAGCGCTGATATGGGCTATTATTCGTTAGGCTTTTACACACCGCCTATGATTACCGACGGTGACGGTAACGTTATGGATATAAACATAAATAACGGCGCTATTGTAATCGGAGTTGACGAACAGAATCTTTACGGCGATGCTGACGGTGACGGTGCTGTGCTTGCTACCGATTTAACTGCTATGCGTAAAGAGTTGTTATCAATTGTTAACCTTGAATTCCACGAAAGTAATGCGTCAGGTATGCATATGGATGATGAAACGGGTGAAAACAACAAGTTTGACATTAAAGACCTTGTAGCATTAAAAAAGTATTTGCTTGATAATTTTGTCTCCTTTAACGAGTCGGTAATTTCTGCTGATGCTGAATATATCTATGAAGGTAACGGATATATTTATCAGATTAAGGACGGAGATGAGACTATTTCTTTCCTTGAAACCAACGAAAACGGCGAAAAGGAATATGTTGACGTACTTTCTGGCGCAGGTAGGTTTGTTTTCAGAGACAGCAGTAAAAACAGTTTGCTGACCTATAACGGCACTAAGAATTATACTCCAAAAGCTGTAGAAACCGACACAGAGCTTACTGTTGTTTATTCTGCATTAAAAAATGACGGAAGCGAGATTGAAGTTACAACTACATATCTTTTCCACGAAAACGGAATAAA
>JAZQHX010000022.1:0-6587 GCA_045540835.1 Acutalibacteraceae bacterium
CCGACTTCCCTGCTGTGAGCGTGTTTTAGGCTCTACAATAGCACCTGAGCCCGACGGCACAAACAAATACGAATCCTTGGCATCATTTTCCGCCGAACACCAGAACGGCGCTACCGATACGGTATGTACCTTATTTTTACCCTCCTGTATAGCGGTGGGGTCTATTCCTATTACTGCTCCCGTATCACACAAGGAATAGTCAACGGGAATCATTATATTGGCATCATCAAAATAAAATTCTACTCGCAATCCACTCTTGGTTTTGCCGCAACGCACCCTGCCGTTCTTTACAGCACCGGTATAAGACAACAATGTATCCACCGTATTTGTAGCGGAATTAAGATACTCAACCTTTATAACCGATTCCACCTGCGGATGCTTTTTTATCGGCATACCAAGCTCGTCAAATTCCTCACCCGAGCTTTTTTCGGGTGTGCTTGAAAATACCGTATCGCTCACCTTATCGGTAAGAATAAGACCCATATTATCAGCATCAAATTCCAAACGGTATTTTTCGTTTTCGCTTATGAGTGTACTGTCAGGTATTCCGTTTTTAGCATCTTTATTGAACATCGGCTGACCCTTTGACGAGCCACACGCAGAAAGGGAAAGGAGAAGCACAAACGATAAAATAACTGCATAAACTTTTTTTAACATTTTTTCTCCTCCTTAAAGGGTTGAAATTTCCGATATAAGTGTAATAACAAATCCATAAAGCTGTTGAATGAGTATTATTATCATAATTAAAAGGAATACTATTGCCGCAATACCCAGTATTGCCAATAGCGAGGTTCCGATAAGTCTTGTCAAACTGAAATCATGTATTTTAAGAAGTCCTACAATCATTAGTAATACAAAATAAATAACCGCTACCGCATCAAGTATTGTAAGGAAACCGGCCTCAGTAGGCAAAAGTACATTTGTAAGCACTAAAGATAATAGATTTTTAATGATAAGCGGCCAAAGGCTGTAACTGGTTACGATTATTATTTCTCTCAATTTTCCCTTTCCGCCTAAAAGTGTGCATACCATCCAGTCGGCAATCACCCACAACACAACAAGACCGACACTTCTTACCAAAACCATAAGCGAATTAAAGGTTGAAGCATCATATACCGTGAATAAAAAGCCGCCTGCCAGAGTCTGAAGTACCGTTGATACATAAAATATACCAACCGTTACAAGGCTTAACAGCACACTTCCCTTATGCTTTTCCTTAACCTGTGTAAATGTGTCCGATGGGTGAATCAGGGTAGAAAGCATAAGATTGACCTGTTTGTTTTTTATAAGCACAAGTTTTTTGCGTGTGCTTATTATCAGAAATGTAATCACTCCTGCAATAAGCAATACAGCCCCTATAAACAGCAAGACAAAATTACTGTCTATAAAATCCTTGCGCATATATTCAAATGCTATACCGTAGCTTTCCCTATCGTATCCCATTTTGGCATACTGCATAGCCGTTTTATATTCGCCCTCATTAAGATAAGCACGGGAAAGTCCGCTGTATGCCGGCTGAAAGCTGCTGTCAAGAGCAATTATCTCCTCCCAGCCGTCCTTAGCCTCGGCATAATCACCATTTAATGTCAGGGTAATAAGCTGCTTTGCCTTTTTACCGAAATCAGTAATTTCAAATACCGTAATCAGATTTGTAGCACTATCAGCAACCAAAACCTGCTCACCGTCAGAATTAAGGGCAATTGACGAAACCGTAACAAAATTACCTTTTTTCGAGCCTTCGCCCATTCCGCCTCCAAAGGCAGTAAGGGTTCTGCAACTGCTGTCATACATAAATATTCTGCCAAAAGCCGATTCAAGTCCATAAATAAAACCGTTTGAATCCACCGCTATATCCAATATATCCTGCTTTGCCATAGCGCCGTTTTTATAGTCACGGTTAACCTTTGCATCTGTAAAGTTTACCGAATCGGAATTCAGTATATTTCCGCCTGTTCCGGGACTTAGCTTTCTTATCTGACCGTTGTTGTTATAAGCCTTTGTGTAACCGTTGCAGGTATAAACAAAGCCCTTTGCGTCAACATCAATTCCAACAAAGCAATACGGTAGTCTTTGAGCCGTATTACCTTTTTTGGCATTATTTGGAAACATTCGGTTAATTATATTCGCAAACACGTCCGAGACCGAGGTAGTTACCGTATTAGCACCGAAAAAGCCCAAAAAGCTTTTATCGGGCGCATAAAGCAATGCACCGTAAAACGAGCCGTCACTCAACACATAAAGATTACCTTCGGAGTCGGTAGCAATATCGGTGGGTCTGAAATCAAAATTATCGGGAATAAGAGGTGAATCCGGCAGGGTAACCGTTTCAATAAGCTTTCCCGCTTGATTTATGCGTAGTATACGGTGCCCTTCGGTATCGCATATATAAACCGTTTCGTCCTCTGCAACGTAAAGGCTCGCCGCACCGTCATAGCGTTCTGTACCTATCAAGCCGATTTCACTCTTAAGGCTATAATCGGGATTCAGAACTATTATACGTGAGTTACTGTCCAATATATAAAGCTGACCGTTTTTATCGGTGCAAATATCATTTATTTTATTAAATGACGGTACACCTATTTTTTCTGCATCAAGAATAAAGGACGCATTATACATTGAACGGTTGTGTACCGCCTTGTTTTCAGAGCCAACATCTGTCCAATAGGTATAGCTGTCATACGGATTTTCGGCAAAAGCCGTAAGGCAATTAAGCCCCGAAGCCAACAACACTAATATAAGCGCCGTTATACCGAGCCGTAAAATCAAACGTTTCACTCTGTTCATCTCCTTTATTCTTTAATACCTGCGCTACTCATTGCCTCAACAACATTACTTTGAGAAATAAGATACACGATTATAGGTGGTATCATCATAATAACCGTAACCGCCATTGAGCTACCCGCCCTTGCAGTACCGCCTGCGGTTATCTGGTCAACTATCTGCGGAAGGGTTTTAAGCTGTTCGGAAAAGATTGTTCCGTTCGGTACAGTAGCCCATATATCACGGAAAGCAAACAGCATAAGTGTAAGCCAGGCGGGCTTTATAATTGGCATTACGACCTTCCAGAAAACCTTGAAAAAGTTTGCGCCGTCTATTTTTGCCGCCTCTAAAAGCGCATTGGGAATATACCCTTCTATATACTGCTTTGCAAGGAAGACACCTAAAGTAGAGGCAAGCTGTGGAAGAATGTATATCCAATAGGTATCTATTATCTTCATCTTTGAAAATATAAGATACTGCGGAACACTTAAAGTATAGGAATTAAACATAAGCGCAAACTGTACAATCCAGAATATTGTATTCCTGCCCTTAAACGTACCCTTGGATATAACAAATGCCGCCATTGTTGCAACGATTATGTATAAAAATGTTGTTACAATACTTATAAAAAGACTGTTAAAAATATATCTTGATAACGGAATTTTTAATGACGCCATCAAATCAGGGAGTATCAGATAATTGCCCAGAGTCGGACGTCTTACAAAAAATCTCGGTGGAAAAATAAGCAGCTCGTCTAATGGCTTAAAGGAAGTGCAAACCGCATAAATAAGCGGTAGCATTGTAAAAAGACCTGCCGCCGTGAGCATTATAAAAATCATAAAATCCCCGAATTTTGAACGGGTGAATTTTCGGCTCGCAAGTCGGTTTTTTGAGGCATTATGCCGTTTTAAAATACTTAATTTCATCACTTTTGCCTCATTTCTGCACGGTCGAAAGCACTTTTCCAACCACAAGTCTTGTTGTAAACATCATAATAAACAGCACAACTGCTATTGCCGAAGCGTAGCCCAGCTCATAACGAACGGTTGCCATATCCTGCATAAGGGATACTACCGTATCGACCGCATTAGATTTACTCGGGTATCCTGCAAGATTTATAGCAATTGCACTTACCGAAAAGCTCGACTGTATCTGCATAACAGCACTAAACAGCAGCATATGTGACATTGAAGGCAGGGTTATATAACGCAGCTCCTGCCAACGGTTACGTATACCGTCAATAGCACCTGCTTCATACATATCACGGCTTATATTCTGAAGACCCGAAATATTTGCAAGGAAGGAAACACCCATACTCTGCCAGAGCTGTACGATAATAATTATTACCATAAGGTAGGCTTCGTCCTTAAGCCATACAATCGGCTCGGTTATAATACCTAATGACAGCAAAGCGCTGTTAAGATAACCGTAGCTGTCACCACTCAGGGCTACCTTCCATATAAAATAAGCGTTACCAACAAGGCTTGGAGCATAGAACATAAGCGATAAAAGCGCTCTCACCTTAGGAGAAAACTCATTTACAAACCACGCAAGTGCAAATGCCATAAGAAAGCCCATAGGCCCTGCCACTACTGCAAAAATAAGGGTATTTTTTACCGTTACGCCGAAAACCGTATCATTTACTATCATTCTGTGATAATTGTCAAGCCCCACAAATTTAGGTACAGAAATCATATCATAGGAAGTAAAGCTTAATGCTACAGAAGAAATTATCGGAAGAATCGTAAACAAAAAGAAGAATATAAGAAACGGGGCAATCATAATAAGCTGGTACATCAAATCCGATTTATTGCCCGGCATTTTGTTTTTTAAGGCTTTTTTACTGCCTGTCGGCTTATTCATTTATACTCCTCCTTCAGCTATATTCTTTAGTTTTACGCAGGATTTCATCATCTGCTATTTTACTCCATTTTACAACGGCATCCTTAACATTAGTGTCACCGTTTACCACCGACCAGTAAGCCTGATCTATACAGCGTACAAGATAATAGCTACCCGGTACTTCGGGTACTTCACGCACCTGTTTCCATTGGTCGTTTATTATTTCAAGATCACCTGAATCCCACGCAAGTGAATTTAGTGCCTCAACATTAGCAGAACCCGTTCTGCCAATCATTCCAAGGAGAGATTCCACATTATTGGTATACCTTGCTTGAATTTCGGCAGAAGTCCACCATTTAAGGAATTCCCAAGCCTGTTCCTTTTTGTCTGATTTTTTAATAATTGTACAGCCGGTTCCCGCTCCCGCTATGGTGCGGTTGCCATTTTCAGAGGCAGGAATCGGAGCTATTGCCCATCTTCCCTTAATTTCGGGAGCGGCAGAATAAAGTGTCATATAGGTAGAATAAGGTGCTATTCCAAGCGGCATTACACCCACACGCAGGCGGTTGTAGAAATCTGCCTCTTTCAGTACACCGTATTCGGTATAAAAATCCGTCCATTGTTTAAATACGTTTATAGCCGCTTTATCGGTAAGAACAGTTGCGTTTTTATCCTCGTTATAAAAAGACAGATTATTCTGGCTCATAAGCGTTGGCAACAAATTAAGACTGCCAATTCCCGCATTTACGGTTGTAGATGAGGCTATCTGCGTATAAGGTACATACACATTCATATTGTTTCTTTGTATGGTAACCGTAGTTTTAAGGAATTCGTCCCAGGTTTTAGGAACGGTAAGATTCAGCTTTTCAAAAATGTCTGTTCTATAAAACATCATAAAAAAGCTCTGTGTATCGGGCAGTGCATACAAAGCATCTTTATAGCGGTAGGGTATATCCGCTCCCGGCTGAAAGCGCTTTAATACCTCTTGACAATCACTGAACTGAGAAAGGTCATACAAAGCACCTCTTATTCCAAGGTTTACTGGCTCTGTACGTGACATATGCAATGCCAAATCAGGGAAGTTTCCTGCTAAAATACCGTTTATAAGCGAAGCACTTACTATTTTAAGCTCAACATTTATATTTTTTTGCGGTGTAAAAGAATCCTCTATAAGCGAATTAAGCACCGCCGCCTGGTCCTGACCCCAGTTAACCCATAGTTTAATTGTTTCATTTTCCTTATCAGAACTATCGGACGAAACATTATAGTCCTGCACAAAAGAGGTGCAAAGTCTTACAAATCCGAAATGCAAATCCTCAAAAAAGCCTGCGTTTTTATTCGCGTATTCCTTACCTGCAGGCACTAATTGTATTTCATCGAGCGATAACGGCATTGAAGTCATATCATAAAGCCAGGAGCTTAAAGAAGTATAGTTAGTGTAATAATCGGTAACGTACTGCTGTGCAATATAAGGGCTTTTAAGCATCGAAGAAATTACTCGTGACATATTCTCCATAGCGGCAATGCTTTGAGTACTTCTTGTATCGAGTGCCTTTTTCATATCACGGGACAAACTATCAAGCTTATTCTTGCAATCCTCTAAGGTTTCGGTAAAATTGGGAATTTGCTTAAAAAGCTCATAGTCACGGTTAATGTCAGGTGATTCACCCGTTATCATAATAATTTTTATATACTCATCACCCAAAATATTGACAATTTCGGACAGTCTTTCAAAATATTCTGACTGGTCGCCTATTGTCACTTCGAGAGATAAAGTATGCCCACCCTCATCAAGATAGATATAATAAGGCTTATCACCATTTCCTAATGTATAATAATTCCACCCCGAATCATACGGAAAGCGTAAAGCCTTGGCCTGACTAAATGGGGTTTTACCGTCAATTTTAAGCCAACGCCAGCTTTCACCGTTAACCAGCTCGGACTGCTTATAGCGCATATTTATGTAGTAATAACCTGCTTTTTCT
>JAZQHX010000023.1:0-2562 GCA_045540835.1 Acutalibacteraceae bacterium
ATAATATTTTCGTAGTGGGTACAGGCTCTCACGAGGGAATTATGCAGTTTAGCGCAGATGGCGAATTTCAAGGCTTTTTTGCGGCTAATAAAAGACATCTTTCTTTAATTGAGCGCATTCAGGAATTGGTTTTCACCGAAGAACAAAAGGCGCAGTTACTAAACAGAACTTCAAGACCGATTGAGAATATAGATGTTACTGACCGTGATTTGTTATGTACTGTAACTCAAGATGCGGGCGTTACAACCGAATGGCGCGAGGCTACTGCAAAGGTTGAAAACAGAATTAAAATTCACAACATGGCAGGTGTGAATATTTTAGCGGCTGATGATGATATTCACGATGAATGGAATTTTGTTGATGTGGCTTCTGGTAAAGATGGTTTTACCTACACATTGTCTTATACAGGCGTTATAAGTGAGTACGATTCCGGGGGTAATTTGCTTTTCTCATTTGGTGGACGTTCTATGTCAATAGACCGTAACGGTTTGTTTACAGTAGCAGCTGCTATTGACCTTGACGATAACGGTTTTATATATGTTCTCGATAAGGAAAGGGGAATAGTACAGGTTTTCTATCCCACCGATTATGCCGCTTTAACACACGAGGCTACAAAAATCCTAAATAGCGGTGACTATGAGGAAAGTGAAAAAATCTGGAAATCTATACTCAACCTTAACGGTATGTCAAGAGTAGCACACATAGGCTACGGTAAATCTCTAATGCATCAAGGTGATTTTAAGACTGCTTTAAGTGAATTTAAAATTGCAAATGATAAAGAAAATTATTCTGATGCATTTTGGGAAATTCGTAATGAGATAATCAATAAGATATTACCTTATTTTCTTGTTGGTTTGGTTGTTTTGTTTGCGGTAAGTTATGTTTATAAAATTGTCGCACGTAAAAAAGGCTTTAAACTTATAAAAAAACGCGAGATAAAGTCCAAACTTTTAAAGGATGTTTTAAATGTATTCGATATGATGAAACACCCGCTTGATAATTTCTATGATTTAAAGGTTGGAACAAAAGGCTCGGTTATTTCAGCCGTAATTATTTATATTGCAATAACCTTTGTGTTCTGCTTGGATATGCTTTTCAGAGGATATTTGTTTGCTCCTGAAAATTTAAGAAGCTTATCGTTACTTCCCGTACTTTTGATGTTGGTAGTACCATTAATGCTTTTTGTTGTGGGCAATTCAATGGTGGCATCTATCAATGACGGTGAAGGTTCATTTAAGAATATTTTTGTTATAACAGCATATTCTTTGTCACCTTATTTGCTTATAACCCCATTCGTCGTTATTGCAAGTTATGGTGTAACCTTTAATGAATCCTTTATTCTTGATTTAATTTGGTTCGTTGGTGTGGCTTGGTCGGCTACCATACTCTTTATCGGTATTATGAGAACACACGATTATAACGTCCTCGAAACAGTTAAAAACATATTGATAACTTTATTCTTTATGCTTATGGCTGTTGTTGCGGCGGCAATTATGTATGTTATGTGGAATACACTTATTTCATTTGTTGAAAGTGTATTCATGGAGGTGGATTTCCGTGTCACAGGTTAAAAAGACTGTTATTAAAATATCTGTTGCAGTTTTATTGATTTTTTCATTAATAGTATCTGTTTTAGCCGGAGGCGGACAGAATGATATATTTAAATATGAGATTTCTGATACATCTTCAGTTGAGATTGCATCTAACCGTCACACACAACCCGATATTAATGCGGAAATTACAAATAATCTGAGCACTCTTTCGGGTTTTGAGAAAAAGTGTGAAAACGAATATTTAGAAATATGGTTTAAAGAAGATATTGCGTCAATACGTGTGGTTGATAAGCGTAGTGGATATGTTTGGGGTTCACTCGAAGGGGATACCCACGAAGACCTTAACGATTCACTTGCGGCAATGGCTAACTCTATCTGTACTGTTGAATACTATGACGAAAACGGCTCTGATGACCGAATAAGCCTATCGGACAGCAGTATTTCTTCAGAGTATCAGTGGAATGAAAATGAGCTTCTATGTGATTTATATGCAGAAGATTTAGGTTTAGGCTTGTCATTTACAATGAAACTAAAAGATACAGATATTGAGTTTGAGGTAGTTAAGGGAAGTGTTAAGGAAAGCAATACCGCACTTATTAAATCCCTTTATTTTATGCCATTCCTGGGCTGTGTTAATGAGGATGAAAAAAGCGGTTATATGTTCATCCCGGACGGTTCGGGAGCGCTTATCAGGTACTCAAAGAGCGCAAGCTACATTTCGCCCTTTGAAAAAAAGGTTTACGGTATGGATTACGGTATAGATACCGAGTCAGAAACCTACAATATTTTATCGGGGAGACCTAACGATTTCGCAGTAGAAACACCACAGATTTCCTGTCCTGTTTTCGGAATGGTACACGGAGCGGGACAGAATGCTGTGTTTGCAGAAATTCTTTCGGGTATGGATTATGCACTTATTCAGGCATATCCTGCAGGATTTACCACAGATTTTAATTGGGTAACTGCAAGATTTGACTATAGGCAAAAATATGTTCAGCCTACAGGTCAG
>JAZQHX010000024.1:0-2588 GCA_045540835.1 Acutalibacteraceae bacterium
ATACCGATATGAATGCTATTCGTCGTGGCGTGGAATGCGACCGCATTCATTCAATTTACGTTGACCAGTGGGATTGGGAAAAAATCATTACTGCAGAAGACAGAACAGTTGATTATTTAAAGGCAACTGTCAGAAGTATTTATGGAGCGCTTTTGCGGACTGCAAAGGCTGTAAGCGAAAAGTATCCCGTTATAGAATGTTATCTGCCTGCAAGTATTGCTTTTGTGACTACACTTGAGCTTGAAGAAAGATACCCTGACCTTACTCCAAAGCAGAGGGAAAACGCTGCGGCTAAAGAGTACGGTGCTGTATTTGTAATGCAAATAGGCGGTCGCCTTAAAAACGGCGAAAAGCATGATGGCAGAGCCCCCGATTATGACGATTGGGAGCTTAACGGTGACATTTTACTTTATAATAAAATGCTTGACAGTGCATTTGAAATTTCTTCTATGGGTATTCGTGTTGATAGGGATAGTCTGTTGAAGCAGTTAAAAGCTGAGAATGCAGAGGATAGAACACGTTTTGAATTTCATCAGCTCTTATTGTCGGGTGCATTACCCCTTACAATTGGTGGCGGAATCGGTCAGTCAAGGCTTTGTATGTATCTGCTTCATAAAGCACATATCGGTGAAGTACAGGTTTCTATCTGGCCCGAAAAAGAAATAAGTAAGTGTAAAAAGCTTGGAATCGAGCTTCTGTAATTTAACATAAAAACTTTTGAGGAATGTTAATTTTATGAAAAATCGTTATTTGTCGTTATTGTTCTTTATCGGCAGTGATATAATTATTGCTTTGCTATCGGTAGTGTTATCTTTTGTGGTGACAGGTACCAATCCTTTTATGTTCAGTTCAAGTGACGTTAAGGATGCTGCATTTATATATTTAGGCTATCCTTTGGTGTTGTTGCTTGTACAGTATATTTTTAACATCTATAATATTTTGTGGCGGTTTACGGGTCTTCTCGAACTTGTAAAGATTGTAATCTCAGCCATTGCGGGTACGCTTGCTATGTTTGTTGTTCAGTTTGCTGTATTCCGTGAAAGACTTTGGAGCATTTCCTTTTATGTGTTGCTTGCTTTCTTCACAATGGGTATTGTATTTTTGCACCGCTCGGTATATAAAACCCTTTATGAAAGACATCATCAGGCAAAGAAGAATCCCAGATTTTCTTATGATAACAGAATCTCTGGTAACGTTATGATAATCGGCGCAGGCGCAGCAGGCGAGACGGTTATTAACGAAATGATGCACAAAAAGGAATATATTGATTGCAAAATCAGATGTGTAATTGATGATGACCCTTATAAAAAAGGTCAGATTATCGCAGGTATTAAGATAGTCGGCGGCAGGGAAATGATTGTAGAAGCTGCCCAGAAATTTGATATTTCGGTTATAGTTTTCGCTATCCCCAACTGCAAACCCTTGCAAAAATCCGAAATCCTTAATATCTGTCAGCAAACCGGTTGTAAATTAAAGGTTGTACCGTCTATTGTAAGACTTGATGATAATTTCTCTGAAATTGCTCCGTCTATCCGTAAGGTTGAAATTGAAGACCTTTTAGGCAGAGACCCAATTGATATAAATCTCGGCAGAAAGATGGATTATGTTAAGGGTAAGGTTGTTATGGTTACGGGCGGTGGTGGCTCTATCGGTTCAGAGCTTTGCCGTCAGATAGCGGCACATAACCCGAAACAGCTTATCATTCTTGATATTTATGAGAATAATGCTTATGAAATCCAGAATGAGCTTTTGCATAATTATCCCGATATGGATTTGTTGGCACTTATCGGCTCTGTGCGTGACAGTAAGCGAATGGACTATGTTTTCCGCACCTATAAGCCTGAAATCGTTTATCATGCGGCGGCTCATAAGCACGTTCCGCTTATGGAGACAAGCCCGAATGAAACCATAAAGAATAACGTATTCGGAACCTATAAAACTGCTGAATGTGCGGACAAGTACGGTGTTAAGAAATTTGTGCTAATTTCTACCGATAAAGCAGTAAACCCGACCAATATAATGGGTGCTTCAAAGCGTATATGCGAAATGATTGTTCAAACCTTCAATAAGCGCTCTGAAACCGAGTTTGTGGCTGTACGTTTTGGTAATGTTTTAGGCTCTAACGGTAGTGTTATTCCACTTTTCAAAAAGCAGATTGAGCAGGGTGGACCCGTTACCGTAACAGACCCTAATATTATAAGGTATTTTATGACTATTCCTGAGGCTGTTTCACTTGTGTTGCAGGCTGGTGCTAATGCTAAGGGCGGCGAGATTTTTGTTCTTGATATGGGCAAGCCGGTCAAGATTCTGACTTTGGCTGAGAATCTGATTCGCTTATCCGGATTCACTCCTTATAAGGACATTCAGATTAAGTTTACAGGACTTCGTCCCGGTGAAAAGCTTTATGAGGAGCTTTTAATGTCCGAAGAAGGACTTACAGCTACTGAAAATAATCTGATTCATATCGGAAAGCCGATTGATATTGATGAAAAATTACTGATGGATACACTTGATGAGATGTATAAGATTATGTATGATGAAACTCAAGATGTAAGGTCATTGGTAAAAAGGATAGTTACTACCTATCA
>JAZQHX010000025.1:0-2185 GCA_045540835.1 Acutalibacteraceae bacterium
ATACAGCGAAAAAAACTCTTATCTTGATTTATGCGTCTGCTGTGGCAGTATTATCCCCGAAGGCAGAATGGTCTGCACGCAATGCGAAAAACAGATACATAATGAAAATAAAGAATCCAAAAAAATAAAAGCGAAGCGGAAAAAATAATCCGTTTCGCTTTTATAAAATTTATTCTAATGTATCGGCAAGCTTGTAAATTAAGTTTTCGGTCTTTTCCCAGCCGAGGCACGGGTCGGTTATTGATTTACCGTAAACGTCCTCGCCTATCTTCTGGGCACCGTCTTCAATGTAGCTTTCTATCATTAGTCCCTTTACCATATTTTTTATATCTTTATTATGGTTGCGGCTGTAAACTACGTCCTTGGCAATACGTATCTGCTCTAAATACTGCTTAGAAGAATTTGCGTGGTTAGTATCTATTATCGCAGAGGGGTTATTAAGTCCCGATTGCACATAAATTTCGTGAAGCTTTACCAAATCCTCATAGTGATAGTTAGAAACACATTTGCCTGCATAATCGATGTAACCTCTCATAATTGCGTGAGCATAAGGATTACCCTGACTTTGCACTTCCCAACCTCTATATATAAATGTGTGCTTATGCTGGGCGGCAGTAATTGCATTCATCATAATAGAAAGGTCGCCGCTTGTGGGGTTTTTCATACCAACAGGCACTTCAATACCGCTGGCGGTAAGTCGGTGTTGTTGATTCTCAACCGAACGTGCGCCTACTGCAACATAAGCCAGCAAATCTGATAAATAGCGGTAGTTGTCAGGATAAAGCATCTCATCAGCGCAGGTAAAACCGTATTGCTTCAATGCGTTCATATGAAGCTCACGAATGGACAAAATTCCTTTAAACATATCGGGGATTTCGTGAGGGTCAGGCTGATGAAGCATACCCTTATAGCCATCACCCGTTGTTCTCGGCTTATTGGTATAAATGCGTGGAATTATAAAGATTTTATCTTTAACTCCATCCTGCACCTTTCTTAATCTGCCGATGTAATCGAGAACGGGCTCGGGTGCATCTGCAGAGCAAGGACCGATTATAAGAATAAATTTATCACTTTTTCCCGAGAAAATATCCCAGATTTCCTTAGCACGCTCGTCCCTTATTTTAGTAAGCTCCTCGGTTACGGGGTCACGCATTTTAACCTGCTGTGGTACAGGTAATTTTCTTTTAAAATCCAAATTCATAAGTAAACCTTCTAATCTATATTTTATCAAACAGACGTCTGCGTTCGGTAGAACAGCGCATCATTTCACGCATTCCCTCACGGTCGCCCTCTTTAATTTTATCATACAACTCGTCAAACGAAGAACGGAATCTGTCCATTTCGTTAAGCAGAACATCTTTATTACTTAAAAACAGTTCGCTCCACATTTCATCGTTTATACGTGCAATTCGTGTTAAATCACGGAAAGAGTCACCCGTATAGCGCTCCATTCCGGGGGTGTTGTTACAGCACATAAGCGATACCGCTATACAGTGGGTAAGCTGAGACAAAAATCCTATCATTTCGTCATGCTCTTTAACCGATAGGGTTGTAACCTGCTTAAAGCCTAAAATTTCACCTAAATTACAGCAAAGCTCAATAGCATTTTCGGTGTTCTTTTCGGTAGGAACTACTATATAGTTAGCGCCTTTGAAAATACCCTCGTCACTGTTTTGTACACCGCTCACCTCTTTACCTGCCATCGGGTGGGCGGCAATAAACTCAACATCGTCACGCAGCATAGACTGAATTTTATCCACAATACAACCCTTAACACCCGTAACGTCTGTAAGGACAGCACCGCTTTTAAAATACTGCTGATTCTTTTCTATCCAATCACACACAATATGCGGATAAAGGGCAAACACAACCAAATCAGCTTCGGATATTACTTTGGGTTCTATTTCGGTAGTGGCGTAATCAATTATTCCGTTTTCTAAAGCGTAATCAACCGATTCTTTGTCCTTTGTGATTGCAGTCACATAAAACCCAAGTTTTTTTAGTCCTTTAGCATAGCTTCCGCCCAAAAGACCTAAACCTACAATCAAAATATTTATCTTTTTAATTAACTTCATTTAATATACACCCAAGTTTCTTTATAACGTCCCAAAAATCGGGATAGCTTTTCGCTACCGCCTCTGCTCCGTATATTTCGCCACCGGTAATGAAGTCGGAGGCCAAGCGG
>JAZQHX010000026.1:0-9465 GCA_045540835.1 Acutalibacteraceae bacterium
TACTATGACATTTGCAGTTGATGGTGAGGTTTACTACACTGCAAAGTCAAGTGAAATGGGTGGATTTGATATTAATGGATACGAGACTGATAGTTCGTTAATCTTTAATGAGCCTATGTATCTTCGTGTGAACAATCATATGCATACACCAGGTGGCGAAAGCTATGTTTATGAGGGTAACGATAGCGAAATAGATACTTCTAAACTCAACTATGAAATCGATTATATCCGTCTATATCAGAAGAATGACGGTAAATCGGAAATTAACTTAAAATAATTATTTAACTTTATTGCCATAGGCGGAATATTTTCCGCCTATGGCCAAAGCAGTAAAAATGCTAAAACTTAAAGCGAAAGGACTGATATTGTGCTCAAAAAAATAAAAAAGAGTGTTATTTTTTTGTTAATCGCATTAATGATTTCAGGAACAATGGTTTGTAATGCGGCACCTCAAAAAGAATCGGTACAACCGGATATATATACTGATGACATTATCAGTATTGATCCCGGTGATTATGAAGAATATATAAATGATGATAATTTCAATGAGGCTACCAAAGAAATATCAGTTTCGCTTAAAAATTTTAAATCTGAAGGTAAAAACATATCTTTCAGTGATAATGTAATTAACTGGGCTGATGGTGAGGGTAGTATTACATTTAATGTTAATATACCCGAATCAGCTTTATACAATTTAGAAATAGTTTGGAAACCTCAATCTTCCGGAATAAATCCGAATATTGGTGTTAAGATTGATGGTAGTTTTCCTTTTGAGAATGCTGCGCAAATAGAGCTTAAAAGGGAATGGAAGAATATTTCAGAAAAACCCCGTGTTGATTTTGGCGGCAACGAATATGCACAAGAGCAGATTGAAACAGGGGAGTACATAACTTCTGTTTTACAAGATTACACCGGAACATTAAACGAACCTTATGTTTTCAAGCTTACTAAGGGTAATCATAAAATTACATTAACAAACCCCGAACAGGCAATTCTTATTAAAGAAATAACCTTTATTCCACCCGAAATAACTGAATCTTATTCTGAAATTTCAAAGGAATATAATCTTAAAGCTAATAATTCAAAAATTATTACAGTTCAGGCAGAAAATGCCGAAATTAAAAATTCAAAATCTATAATTCCTAAAAGTAACAACAGCGACGCCGGAATGACACCTAATGACGCATATACCAGTAAAATAAATTATATTGGTGGCTCTTCCTGGCAAACTCCGGGCAGTGCGATGTCTTGGAGCTTTGATGTAAAAACTGCAGGATATTATTATCTTGGTTTCAGATATAAACAATCCGAACTTATAAACGGTATTAGCTGGAGAAAGCTTAGAATTGATGGTAAAACACCCTTTAACGAGGCAAAAAATATTGGGTTTGAGTTTGGTACAAGTTGGGAATACTATACATTCAGCAAGAGTGAAGAAAATCCGTATTATATCTGGTTGGATGAAGGAAATCATACAATTTCGCTTGAAGTTACGGTAGGACCGCAGAGTGAATTTGTAAAAAGACTTTCCGAAGTAGTTACCCGACTTGGTGATGAGTATATTAAAATCGTTATGATTACAGGCGAATCTCCTGATGTTAACCGTGACTATGAATTGTTTAATCAAATTGAAGATTTTAATAAAACTTTAACTGAATGCAGAGATTCACTTAACAGTATTGCTGCTGATATGAAGAAAATATCAGGCAGTAAAAGCACCCAAAGTATTGCGGCAATAGAGAATATGTCACGTGTATTAAATCAGATGATAAAGAGTCCTTATGTTGCACAGCAGTATGTTAAGGACTATTACAATAACTATACGTCAGTAAGCTCGTGGTTGTATGACATGACAAATATGCCATTAGCACTTGACGAAATTCAGATTATTCCCTTTAATAACGAACTTGAAAATAAAAATGCAAATTTCTTTGAATCTTGCGGATACTCAATTCTCAGACTTATTGCATCATTTACACAGGATTACTCCTTGTCAGACAAGAATGCCTCGGGCAAGGAAATCAAAATTTGGATAAACTGGGGTCAAGACCAAGCAATGGTATTGAATTCCCTTATAAAAGACTCTTTCACACCGCAGACAGGAATTAACGTCCGCATAGATGTTGTAAGTGCCTCCTTGATAAACGGTATTTTGTCGGGTAATTTCCCCGATTTATCGCTCCATTTGGCAAGAACTGAGCCTGTTAATTTAGGTATCAGAGGCGCACTTTATGATTTGAGTAATTTTGAAGATTGCGATGAGGTTTTAAAACGTTTTCAAAAGACCTCGGAAGAGCCTTATAAATATGGAGATGCGCTTTATGCACTTCCTGATACACAGAGTTATTTCTTAATGTATTACCGTAAGGATATTATGGAAAAATTGGGTCTTTCTGTACCTCAGACTTGGGATGAATTCAAACATGCTGCAATGGTAATTCAAAGAAATAATATGAATGTATACGTGCCGTATACACAAATTACAACAGCAACAACCGTAAATACAGGAATAGGAAGTCTTAATCTTTTGCCTACTTTAATGGCACAAAACGGACTTTCATTATACAACAAAGAAAAGAATGCAACTGCACTTAATTCAAAAGCAGCTATTGATGTTTTTGATTTTTGGACAGATTTATACACAAAATACGGCTACTTAAAGGAAGCAGAGTTCTATAACCGTTTCAGAGTAGGTGTTGTTCCGTTGGGAATAGCTCCGCTTGCAACATATATGAACTTGTATTCTGCTGCTCCTGAAATTGCCGGCAGATGGGCAGTAGGCTTAGTTCCGGCTTCCGAAAACAATAACAGAACCATTGCGGGTGCAGGTACAGGCTGTGGAATTATCAACCAATCCGAAAACAAAGAAGAGGCTTGGGAATTCCTTAAATGGTGGACATCGGCCGAAACACAAACAAGATATAACAACAACGTTGAATCCTTACTTGGAATGATTGGCAGAACAACAACAGCTAATGTTGAAGCCTTCCAGAATCTTGCTTGGGATAAGGAGCATCTTTCGGTTATGGAAGAGCAACGTTTACAGGTACAAGAAGTACCCGAAGTGCCCGGAAGTTACTACTTGTCACGTGCAGTTGACCAGGCTTTCTGGTCTGTTGTAAACGGTGAGAGCAATTCCAAAGATGCCGTTATGAAATGGACTAAAATTGCCGATGACGAAATTGACAGAAAAATTAAAGAATATAAGTAAGGGAGGGGAAAGTGGTGCTAAATAAAGAAAAAACAAGTCCGATTAAAAAGGGAAAAAAATTAGCGGCAGAAGGTTCATTCAGAGAACAATTACCAATGTTTGTAATGATTTCTCCCTTTGTTTTATTCTTTTTGATTTTTACTATTATTCCGATAGTATCTTCAATTTTTCTCAGTTTTACATCATACGATATGATATCATCCCCGAGTTTTGTTGGTCTTGATAATTATAGAAGACTAATTGCAAACGATGCGGTTTTCCCGGTTACTGTTAAGAATACATTTATATTCGCAGTAGTTGCAGGACCGCTTGGTTTCTTGCTTTCCTTTGTGTTGGCATGGCTTGTTAATGAGTTTACTCCAAAAGTACGTGCTATACTTTCCTTAATGTTTTATGCACCATCTTTGGTTGGTAATGCTTATTTCATCTGGCAGGTTGCCTTCAGTGGTGACAGTTACGGATATATAAACAGCCTTTTGCTTTCTATTGGTATTATTACAGAGCCAATAGTTTGGCTTAAGGATGCGAATTATCTTATGCCTATTATCATAATTGTTCAGCTTTGGCAGAGTATGGGTGTATCCTTCCTTGCGAACGTTTCGGGACTACAAAACGTAAGTCGTGATATGTACGAAGCAGGCGCTATTGACGGTATCAGAAATCGTTGGCAGGAATTAAGATATATTACACTTCCTTCAATGTCAAATATGTTGCTTTTCAGTGCTGTTATGCAAATACAAAGCAGCTTCTCAGTAAGTGCTATCGCAGTTACTTTAGCAGGTTATCCAAGTAAATCTAATGCGGTTGATACCATTGTATCTCTCATGCAGGATATGGCAACTGTGAGATATGAGCTCGGTTATGCTTCTGCAATAGCGGTTATACTTTTTATTATGATGGTAACAACCAGATTGGTTGTAGGAAAAGTGCTTTCAAGCGTAGAGAAATGAGGTGTTTGTCATTAGTATCAAAGCTCTTTTAAAAGGTAGATTTTCATCTAACAAAAAAATGCCTTGCCGGCGTTATACACGTTCAAAATTTGGTGATTTCATCAATGTGTTATTCCTTGTTTCTGCCGGTCTATTTACTATGTTACCGCTTATATATGCTATTTGTACATCATTTAAGCCGTTGGACGAGTTGCTAATTTTCCCGCCTCGTTTCTTTGTAAGCAGACCAACTCTTGGAAACTATTTAATACTTCCTGATTTAATGTCATCACTAAAGGTGCCGTTGTCACGTTACATATTTAACAGTTTATTTATAAGTATAGTTTCCACATTTTTCTATATAATTATTGCTACCATGGCAGCCTTTGTATTATCAAAAGCTAAGTTTAAAGGCAGAAATGTTTTGTTCTGGGTTGTTCAGTTTGCACTTATGTTTAATGCCTATACACTTGCAATACCGAGATACCTGATTTTCTCAAAAATGAATATTATTGATACATATTGGGTTGCGATTCTGCCTCACATGGCATCTACACTCGGTGTATTTTTGGCAAAGCAGTATATTGAAGGCTATATTCCTAATGCTTTATTAGAAGCCGCAAAGATTGACGGTGCGAGCCATTATAGAGTATTCTGGTCGATAGTTATGCCTGTAATTAAGCCGGCTTGGCTTACCTTAATGCTTTTCGCCTTCAGAGATATTTGGGCAGAAGTACCTAACGGTACTATATTCAGTGAGCAATTAAAAACATTACCCCAGATAGTTACGCAAATTACCGCCGGCGGTACTGCGAGAGCCGGTAGCTCAATGGCGGTTACGGTTATTATGATGATACCTCCGATTCTTGTTTTCTTAATTTCGCAAAGTAATGTTGTAGAAGCAATGAGTAGTGCGGGTATAAAGGAGTAGGGATATGATTAAATATTTATTGAAGAATATCTTTACAATTGCTATTGTAATGCTTGTTGTTGCAACAGCTTCCTTTACAGTAGGGGCAGAGGTTCCGTATGAAAGCTATACTTATTGGTCAGATGTTGGTGAAGAGAATAAGGCTGTTTATAACCGACCAATGTATAGTGCGGGATATAACATAAATTCTAAATCGTTGGGAATTAAAGATTTCTCAAAGATAAATGATATAACCTTTGACAGCGAATCTAATCTTTATATTCTTGATAATGAATCAAGAATAGTAATACTTGATTCAAATTATAATTTCGTTAGGGAAATCGGACTTATAAATGGTAGCGAAAGCTATATTGACGCTAAGGGCGTATATATAGCTAAGGATAAAACTATTTATGTTTGCGATACCGAAGGTCAAAGAATATTACATATAAAGCCTGACGGTAGCCTGATTGATGTAATTACACTTCCTAAATCAAATCTCATACCTGATGATTTTGTTTTTCGTCCTACAAATTTGGCAATTGACGAGTATGGTTATACCTATATTTTAAGCGACGGTTCTTATTACGGAGCACTTCTTTTTGATAAAGATATGACCTTCTTAGGTTTTTATGGTGCTAACACTGTTAGTTCATCTTTAGGTGATGTATTCACAAATATTAAAGAACGAATTTTCCCTAATAATGCAAAGAAGGGTAACTCTTCAAAAAGATTGCCTTATTGCTTTGTAGACCTTTCTATAGATGAATCGGGATTTGTTTACACAAGCACAGGTTATACTGAAGCTGACCGCAAAGGTCAGATAAGAAAACTCGGTCCCGGAATAGGCAATAATATACTTAATTCTGATGAAGTTAATTTTGTTGATGCAAAAATCAATACTTCATATAATGACGGTTCGGTTTCAAAACAGGATATATGCGATATTGAAGTTGATAACAACGGTTTTGTATACGGTCTTGAATCTGCGTTTGGAAAAGTTTTTGTATACGATTCTTCCTGCCGTACTCTTTCAGCATTCGGCGGAGGAATGGGCTTTGGAACACAGGTTGGAACATTTGTAACTGTGTCTTCGTTAGCTATAAAAGACTCTGGGGACGAGGTTCTTGTTGCCGACAGTGCAACAAATGAAATTACAGTATTTAAGGTTACAGAATTTGGTACTTTAGTAAAAGGGCTCATAAATATGACCCTTAAAGGCGATTATTCAGAAGCAAAAGCCGGTTGGGAAAAGGTTATTAGTATGGACAACAACTTCCAGCCCGCTTACGGTGCTCTTGCACGTGCTTATATCAATGAAGGTAATTATAAAAAGGCGCTTGAGCTTGCAAAAAAGGGATACGATAGAGAGACTTACGCTATTGCTTTTGGGTATAGACGTGGCGAAATAATTAACGATTATTTTATTATTATCTTTATCGGTTTGGCTTTGATATTGACCCTTGCTATTGTATTTTTGGTTGTAACTACACGTAAAAAGGTAAAGTTCATTCGTAATAAGCAGCTAAGCCTTATGCTGTCGGTTCTTATACATCCGTCTAATGCGTTTACGGAAATTAAGGAGAAAAAACAAGGCTCTATTGTGCTTTGTGTTGTTTCGGTTCTTTTGTTTTATGTTGTTACAATTCTTCAAACATTAAACGGCGGATTTTTATTTACAATTTACGACCCTGAATCCTTCAATTCATTCTGGTTGTTTGTTAAAACATCCGGCTTGGTTGTTTTGTGGATTGTTGCTAACTGGATGGTTTGCACATTGATGGAAGGAAAGGGCAGATTTAAAGAAATTGCCATAGTTACTTGTTATAGTTTATTACCGCTTATTATTGAAAAGGTTATAAGACTGGTTCTTACAAACGTTTTATTACCAAGTGAAACAAGCTTTTTAAGCATTATCGAGACAATTGCAATACTTTATTTCTTAATCATAATTACAATTGGTTTAATTAAAATCCACGATTTCAGTATGGGTAGATTATTGGGTACAAGTATTCTTTCAGTAGCGGGTGTTGCTGCAATTATATTCTTAGTAATAACAATATTTATTCTTATTCAACAATTCGGCGGATTTTTCACCACAATCTTCTCTGAGGTTATGACGCTTTAGAAAAGTGGTTGCAATGTAATATAAAAGCGGATTGTAAACCGTTACAGTTTGATAAGGAGGAAAACGGTTTGGTTAAAAGACTTATTATTATGGTTTGCTGTTTTGTGGTTTCGTTATCACTCACTGCATGCAGTACCGGATTCGGTTCATTGAAGTATACTGAAATTGAAGAATCGAACTTACCGTCCGAGACCTTTGTTGTAGAAAATTCAAAATATAAACTCCAATTAGAACAATCGAATATGGGCTTTATTTTAACCGAAAAAAGCACAGGAAAACAGTGGAATACATCCTCTTCGGAAAATTCCAAACCTCAGGTTGACGAATTTGGTATGCCTATAAAAAAGCACCCGAGAGTGGAATCAATTTTATCTATTGAGTGCAAGGATTTTAACAGTAACGAAATGAATAGTTATTATTCTTATACCGATTCGGTTCAGGGTGGAAAAGTTACTTATGAAACTTTAAAAAACGGTATTCTTCTTAACTTTTATTTCTCTGAAGCTAAGGTAATGATTCCTCTTGAATGCACTTTGACTGATATTGGTCTTAAGTTAAGTGTTAACCCTAAGAAAATTATGGAGAGCGATAATAAGGTTGTTTCTATATCAATTGCGCCCTTTTTCTGCGGTGTGCAAAACGATACTAAAAATTCTTATTTATTTGTACCCTCCGGATCGGGAGCTTTGGTAGGAACCGAGAGCAAATCTGCTGAGGGAAATTCATATTCGGCTCAGATTTACGGTTATGACCCTTCAATAGACGAGGTTGCCTCCATTTCCACAACTCAAGCGGTAAGACTTAATGTTTTCGGTGTTAAGACAGGGGATAGAGCGCTTTGTGCTATTGTTGACTCAAGCCCGCAGTCTGCTTGGATAAATGCCACTTCGGGATCTACTACATTTGGTTACTCATCTTGCTATGCCACTTTCCAAATGCGTGGCTATACCAATCATATAGCTGAACTTTATTCATACGAGCGTGTTGAAAATGTGGTTTACAGTAAGAAGATGATCAATAAGCCCGTTTCGGTTATTTATTGCCCTATAAGCGGTGATAATGCCGATTATAGCGGAATGGCAAATATTTATAGAGACTATTTAATTAAAACTTACGGTATGGAAAAATCATCTTCGGATATACCGCTTAATATAAGAATTTTGGGCGGTACAACAATGACAAAGTCACTTGTTGGTATTCCTTATGAGACTATTTTTCCAACCACTACATTAAGCTCTGCAAAGGCTATAATGGATGAAATCAAAGCAGAGGTTGGCACTGAGTTTTCAGTTCAGCTTAAAGGCTTTGGTGAGAGTGGAGTGGATGTTGGTAAAATTGCAGGTAACTATGCAATAAACGACAATCTTGGTTCATTTAAAACTCTCAAAGAGTTGTTTGATTATTCAAAAAGTAAAAATATCAGCTTGTATTTTGATTTTGATATTGAACGTTATAATACAGGTTCAAGTGATGTTTCGGAATTTTTTGATTCTGCTACAAATGCAGGTGAACAAAAGGCACTTCAGTATTATTACGATGTTGCTGTAAGAGATAAAAAGCAAGATACGGCGTATTATCTTTTAGCTCCTAAAAATTTCAAAAATATTTTTGAAAAGATAGTAAAGAAAACTACCGAATATAATATCAACGGAATTTCGTTGGATACACTTTCTTCAACAGCATATTCCGACTATGCTGACAAGGAAAATTCCAAATACTATTCAAAGAATGGATTTGTAAATACTGCAAACAGCATTATAAAAAATGCAAAATCCAAGAATAATCGTTTTATGGCTTCAAGTGCAAATCTGTATTCGGCAGTAATGGCTGATATTATTACAGAATCACCTGTAAGCTCTGAAAAAAATAGAATTTTCTTATATGATGTTCCGTTTTATCAGATGGTATTTAAGGGAAGTATTCCGATAACAGTAGAAAGTATAAATCTTACGGCAGATACAAAATTAACAATTTTAAAGGCAATAGAATCAGGAAGCGGACTCGGCTACACAGTAATAGATAATTGGGATAATTCAGTAATTAACGCTGATTTGCCGTATTTCTATAACAGTGTATTTAAAGAAGTTAAGAATGGTATTTTTGATAAATCAAAGGAGCTTTCGGATTATTATAATAAGATTTCAGGAAAGCATATTGTAAAGCACACTGTTTACGATTCAGGTTTACGTGAAACGATATTTGAAAACGGTGTTTGTGTTTATGTGAATTATACCGGTAAGACTATTAAGACACCAAAGGGCGAGTTGTTACCGTATGAATATCTTAT
>JAZQHX010000027.1:0-9507 GCA_045540835.1 Acutalibacteraceae bacterium
CGGCTGAGTTCAACTAATTTTTTCTGATTTTTTGTTGCAATAAATACTTTCATAATTTAATCCTCATTAAATATGCCGTCTGCAAATTCGGTAGCATTAAAGGGCTGTAAATCGTCAATACCCTCACCTACACCGATATATTTAACTGGGATACCAAGCTCGTTTTTTATTGCTATTACGATACCACCCTTAGCTGTACCGTCAAGCTTAGTAAGCACAATACCCGTAATATTGGTAACATTTTTAAATTCCCTCGCCTGATTAACGGCATTCTGTCCCGTAGCGGCATCAAGCACTAAAAGTGTCTCAACCGATGCATCAGGCAGTTCACGGGATATTACACGGTTCATTTTAGCAAGCTCGTCCATAAGATTTTTCTTATTGTGAAGTCTTCCTGCTGTATCGCAGATAATAACATCAGCTCCGTGTGCTTTAGCAGAAGCTATGGTATCAAATACAACAGATGCGGGGTCGGTACCCTCAACACTTTTAACCATAGTAACCCCTGCACGCTGAGCCCATATACCTAACTGGTCAATAGCCGCCGCACGGAATGTATCAGCCGCACCTAAAACGACATTTTTGCCCGCATTTTTAAGCTGTGCTGAAATTTTACCTATTGATGTAGTCTTACCAACACCGTTAACTCCGATTACGAGTATAATCGACGGCTTTGTATCTAACTTTAAGCCCTCGTCCTCGCCTAACATTTCGGCTATAATTTCCTTTATCATACCTTTAATAAGCATAGGGTCTTTAACGCCGTTTTCCTTTATACGCTTACGCAGTATATCACAGATTTCACCAGATGTTGCAACGCCTATATCCGACATTACAAGAATTTCCTCTAATTCTTCGAGTAAATCCTCGTCAATACGTGTAAAGCTGTTTAAAACGCTGGTAACACCCTCTGCAATCGAGCTTCGTGTTTTTTTAAGTCCTTCTTTGATTTTACTGAAAAATCCCATAGTTAACTCCTAAATTATGCTGTCTGATTATTCTTAAGCAACTGCTTTTCAAGCTCTGCTACATTGAGTTCAAGAAGCTTTGTAACACCCTTTTCCTGCATTGTAACACCGTAAAGCATATCAGCCGCTTCCATAGTACCTCGTCTATGCGTAACGCAAATAAACTGTGTAGAAAAGTCGGATTTTTTCATATAATCCGCAAAACGGTCTACGTTAATATCGTCAAGAGCGGTATCAACCTCGTCAAGGAAGCAGAATGGCGGCGCATTAACACGCATAATTGCAAAGTAAATTGACAATGCAATAAGCGCCTTTTCTCCACCCGAAAGTCCGTCAAGGCTCGGTACATTTTTACCCGGCAGCTTTACGTTAATATCAATTCCGCTTTCAAGAATATTGTCAGGGTCAGAAAGTGTAAGGCTAGCCGTACCACCACCGAAAAGCTCTGTAAAGGTTTTAGAGAAGTTCTGGCTGATTTTTGTAAAGCCTTCGGTAAAGATGTCACGCATTTGAGTTGTGAGCTGATTTATAAGCTTATAGAGCTCACTTCTTGTCTTTTCAACATCGTTTATCTGGTTAGACAAGAATTCGTATCTCTCACTTACTTCTTTATATTCCTCAATAGCCGAAACGTTAACATTACCAAGATTCCTGATTTTACCCTTAATTTCCGCCAGGGTTTTCTTAGCCTCAACCGGTCTTTCAATCTCAATTCCGATTTTTTCGGCTTCGCTACGGGTCAGCTCATACTCGTCGTAAAGCTTACGTATAACATCATCATACTCTTTAAGCATAATTTCCTTACGCTCTGTAAGACGGGCAAGCTCTCCGCTGATTTTTTCCCTTAAAGCGGTTTTTTCACGCTCGCTCGAACGCAGTTCAACACCAGCTTTTTCGGTCTGATTACGCTTTTCGAGCATATCATTTATAGCCTGCTCACCGTTCGAAATCTTTTCCTTTGAAGCGGAAATTACCGAATCTATTCCGCCGATTTTTTCTTTAAGCTCGGCATTTTTAAGCTCCAGACTTAAAACCAAAGCATCAATTTCTTTTGTACGCTTGGCACGTGAGGAAATAGAATTTTCAAGGCTTAAAGCCGCATTATTTTCCGCCTCAATATCCTTTTGAAGCTCAATAAGACTAAGCTTTGTCTGGGTAATCTCACCCGATAAAGCTTCCCTTGTTTCGTTAAGGTTATCTCTGCCGCCCGTCATTTTATCAATTTCAGCCTGAATTTTTGCCTTTTTAGACTCGATTTCGGCTATCCTTGCCGCTGATTTTAATGACTGTTCCTTTAAAGCCTCAAGCTTTTGAGCATTGGAAGACTGTTCGTTTTCGAGCTCCTTTAGTGCGGATTTCAAATTCATTCGCAGCTCATCAATTCGTTTGAGCTCTGCTAATGCACGGATTTTATCCTCATTAGCGGTGGATATTTCGGCTTTAACAGCGGTAATGTCCGAATTAACCTTAGCCGCCGCCTCGGTAGCTTGTGTTAATTTAACGCTTAATTCTTCTGCATTTACTTCAAGCTTTTTAATATCATCTTCAATTTTTGCAATATCCGACGCACGGCTTAAAAGACCTGCATTTTTAATAAGTGAACCACCCGTAAGCGAACCGCCGGGATTTATAACCTGACCGTCAAGTGTTACAACCTTTATTCTGTAACCGAATTTTTTGGCAATTGTTGCAGCAAAGTCAATATCCTCTGCGACAACGGCGCCACCAAGCAAATACTTTATAATTTCTCTATACTTGCTGTCACACTCTACAAGGTCACTCGCAAGTCCTACAAAGCCTGCCATATCCTCATATCCGTGTTCTTTGAATTCACGTGATTTGATAGTAGCAACGGGTAAAAATGTAGCTCGTCCGCCGCCGGATACCTTAAGGTGATTTATAGCACGCTTTGCATCGGCTTCGGTTTCGGTGACAATATTCTGTATAGCCGCTGCAAGGGCAGTTTCTACTGCGTTCGAGTATTCCCTTTCAACCTTTATAAGCTTTGATACAGGACCGCAAATTCCTTTAAGCGTACCGACCTTTGCCTCTTTCATAACCGATTTTACGGCATGACCGAAGCCTTCCATATTGTTTTCAAGCTCTGTAAGCAACTGAACACGACGCTTTTTAGCCTCAATATCCAGTCTTGTATTATCAAGCTTTTCCTTTATTTCCTCAGCGGTTTTTTCCTTACCGCCTTTTAGCATTTCGTATCCCTTTAAGGAATTTTCGAATCCCGTTATATTTTCCTCTAATTTAAGGAGCATTTCGTCGGTTTCGGAAAACTCTTTATCAAGGATTTTAAGCTGTGAAGTATGCTGATTCCGTTTATCAGTAGAATCGGTTTCACGCTCTGTTATCTCAGAAATAGCGGTATCTGCCGTAACCATCTGAACACGCATATCGGCGCTCTCGCTCGATAGAACATTAAGTTCTCTGATCTGGTTTTCAATTTTTCTTGAAATACTGTCCGAATCGGTAAGCAAAGCAGAAAGTCTTACTTCTAATTCGTGAAGTTTTCCTTCAAGCTCACTTTTTTCTGTATTCTTCTGAACTACCGAGTTACGTTTAGCCTCAATCTGCATTTCGGCTTCCTTATCGGAAGTGGCAAGCATTTCCTTTTCTTTTAAATAACTCTCAGCCGTTTCCTCGTTATGCTTTATGTCGTTTTCAATAACGGTAATTTCACCGCTAAGCTTTAAAATTTCCTCATTAGAAGACGATATTTTAAGCCTTTCACCCTCAATATCCGAAGTCAGCTTTGCAAAATAAGCTGTATTCTGCTCTGTTTTGCGATCAAACTCCTCCAAAGCCTCCTCAATTTCACGGTAAGAAAGCTGGGCTGCCGCTATTTTACTTTCCTGATTGCGCAAGGTTTCTTTAGAATTGTTAAGGGTATAAAGCCAAAGACCTATTTCCAATTCCTTTTTCTGTTCTGCTAATTCGAGGAATTTTTCAGCCTTACGGCTTTGCTCCTTCAAAGGACCTACACGTGACTCGAGCTCGTCCAATATATCGTGAAGTCTTAAAAGATTTTCTTCTGCGCCCGCAAGCTTTCTTTCGGCTTCAATCTTACGATAGCGGTATTTTGAAATACCCGAAGCCTCTTCAAAAATATCACGTCTTTCTCCCGATTTGGAGCTTATGATATTATCAATTTTACCCTGACCTATCATCGAATAGCCGTCACGTCCGAGACCTGTATCCATAAACAGCTCATGAATGTCTTTAAGGCGCACAGACACTCCGTTTATAGCATATTCACTTTCGTGCGAACGGTAGTATCTTCTTGTAATCGCTACCGAATCATTATCGAAATTAAGGGTTCTGTCAGAATTATCAATGTTAAGTGTAACCTCGCAGAAGCCGTGAGGACGTCTTGTTTCAGTTCCGCCGAAAATTACATCTTCCATTGACTGACCTCTAAGGCTTTTTGTGGACTGCTCGCCCAAAACCCAACGCACAGCATCGGAAATATTACTTTTCCCGCTTCCGTTAGGACCTACTACCGCAGTAATTCCCTTACCGAACTTTAAAACGGTTTTATCCGCAAAGGATTTAAAGCCCTGAATTTGTATTGAGCTTAAAAGCATTTATGCGTCCTCCCTTTCTATCTCTATTTCTAAGTTACCAAGCGAATCTTTTACCTTTACACTGCAAATATAGCCTAAATTATTCAAATGCAAAAGATTGCTTCTTTTCTGACCTGTCATTTTAGAAACGTCGGATTTGCCGACATATAAAGTATATTTTCCCTTTTCATTTAAGCATTTTATCGCCTTATTAAGCATAATCTGCGACAGACAAAGCTCGCTGAATGCAGGGTGCCACGGACCTGCGATGTATGCATCGTTTTCAATTGAATGAAGTCCGAGTCTTATAACCTTAATACCGTTTTCGGTAAATATAGTATAAAGCTTAACCGCAAGATTTACCGCTTCGTCAAGGCTTTGTGGTGAATAAATCCCGTCAGCGTGAAGGGCGGCTAAATCGGTATCCTTTAAAACAATTGTAGGATATATTCTCACCGTTTGGGGCGCAATCTCTACAATTCTTTTAGCGGTTCTTACAGCCGAAGCATCGCTATCTCCAAAAAGTCCAGTCATAATCTGAAGTCCCAATTCAAAGCCATACTCCTTTATAAGAGCCGAAGCCTTGTAAACGTCTGCCGTGTTGTGACCTCTGTTATTCATACGCAAAACTCTGTCATTTAAAGCCTGCGCTCCAAGCTCAATTGCAGTTACGTAATTTTCCTTTAAAATGGTAAGAATTTCATCATCAATAGCATCGGGTCTTGTGGAAATTCGGATTCCGAAAACCTCACCCTTTTTAACAAAATGAGCTGCTGCTTTAAGAAGTCCCAGCATATATTCACGGTTTATCGCCGTAAAGCTACCGCCAAAAAAGGCAATTTCGGTAGTTTTAGGGTCATAGTTTTTAGATTTTTTTGCCGCCAATACCGCCTTTTCAACATCTTCAGGGTGCGGTGCATTAAAGACACCCGTTATATGACGCTGATTGCAAAAGCTGCATTTATTCGGGCAACCAATATGCGGAACAAAAATCGAAATATTTGAATGTGACCTACTCATATATCTGCACCCATAAGATGCAAAGCCTGCTTTGCTGCCATTTGCTCAGCCTGCTTTTTAGATTTGCCCTTTCCCGTACCGATAACATTTGAGTTAAGATGCACTTCCACCGTAAACAGCTTATCGTGGTCAGGACCTTCCTCGCCTATTAAAAAGTAGCTTACCGATTCTTCGGGATTACGCTGTATAATCTCCTGCAATGCGGTCTTGAAATCCTTGAATACTTCATCGTCTGTATGCTTTAACTCACGCAGTATAAAAGGCATTACGTGCTTGCGTGCAACCTCAATACCACCGTCAAGATAAATTGCGGCTAAAACCGCTTCAAACGCATCTGCAAGGATAGAATCCCTCTCTCTTCCGCCGCCTTTATCTTCACCTTTTCCAAGACGCAAAAAGCGACCGAGATTTAATTCACGGGAAAAACCGCAAAGTGATTTTTCGCAAACCAAAGAGGCTCTCAGCTTTGTAAGCTCCCCTTCGGGCATATTGTTAAATTCTGTATATAAGTATTTTGAAACTATAATCGAAAGAACCGAATCACCCAAAAATTCAAGTCTTTCATTAGAGGTTATACCGTTTCTTGCCTCATTAGCATAGGAAGAATGGGTAAGCGCATTTAAAAGCAAGGATTTATCCTTGAAGGTATAACCCAATATTTTCTCTAAAGCTTCCATTTGAATTTAAAATTCCCTTTATATTTATTCTTTTGCAAGGTCGGCAGAAATCTTTTCCACTACTCCATTTTCGGTGAAAGAAATTGCCTGTCTTACTGCATTTTTAATTGCTCTCGCATCCGAACTGCCGTGTGCTTTAATAACCGTCTTTTTAACGCCCAAAAGGGGTGCACCGCCGACTTCGGAGCTGTCCATTAAGCTTTTAACCTCGTACAAATCCTTCTTAATTACGAGAGCCGCCAGCTTGTTGAATAATTTTTTATAAAGTACTCCTTTAATGAGCTTAAAGAGTGTTGATGCTGTTCCCTCTATAAGTTTAAGAGCAATATTACCTGTAAAACCGTCGGTAATAACCGCATCGCAAGCACCCTTGGGCATTTCACGTGATTCAACATTGCCGACAAAGTTTATAGGTGCCTCGCTTAAAAGCTTGTAAGCCTCCTTTTGAAGCTCGCCGCCCTTTGAATCCTCAGTACCGATATTAAGAAGTCCGATTGTCGGGTTTTCCTTACCCTCAACACACTTAAGATATACGCTTGCCATAATACCGAACTGACATAGCATTTCGGGTCTGCACTCTGCATTAGCGCCCATATCCATAAGCATATAGTGACCTTGGGGAGACGGGATAAGTCCTGCTAAAGCGGGGCGTTTTACACCCTTAATGCGCTTTACAATCAAAGTACCTCCGACCACAACTGCACCCGTAGAGCCTGCCGAAACAAATGCATCGGCTCTGTCCTCGGTAAGCTCCTTGAAAGCCAAAGCCATAGAGCTTTCCTTATGTGCTTTAAGAAGTGATGTTGGGTCATCGTGCATAGAAATTACATCTTCGGTATGCACAATTTTAAGATCACCTGCGAAACTTAAATTATTATCCTTTATTATTTTATTTATCTCATTTTCGTTACCGGTAAGGGTAATGTCAACATTATATTCCTTTGAAGCTAAAGCCGCACCCTTAACTATCTCGAGCGGTGCATTGTCTCCACCGTAAGCATCTATTACAACTCTCATTACATTATCATTCCTTTATATTTTGGTCGAACCATTCGAGCGAACGGTTTGAAAGAGCAGCGTACCGTTCCCTTTTGTCTTTGATTTTTTCACTTAAAGGCGGTAAAATTCCAAAATTTGCTCCCATTGGCTGGAAATTTTCAACTCTGTCGTCGGTTATGTAGCCGAGCAAAGCTCCTATCATAGAAATTTCCGGGAGTATTAACGGCTGTGTATTATTTATTAAAGCTGCGGCATTGATACCTGCCACTATTCCGCTTGCCGCCGATTCCATATAACCCTCAACACCCGAAAGCTGACCTGCAAAAAATATATTGCGGTTGGCTTTAAGTGATAAATCTTTACTTAAAAGCTTTGGTGAATTTATAAAGCTGTTTCTATGCATTACGCCGTAACGCATAAATTCCGCATTTTGAAGTCCAGGTATCATAGAAAAAACACGCTTTTGCTCAGGAAATTTTAAATTAGTCTGAAAACCGACAAGGTTATAAAGTGAGCCTTCGGCATTTTCACGCCTTAACTGCACCACCGCCCAAGGTCTGTGCCCCGTTCTCGGGTCACGTAGTCCTACCGGCTTTAAAGGTCCGAAACGAATTGAATCCTCGCCTCTTTTAGCCAGAATTTCAACCGGCATACACCCTTCATACACCGTAATAGGTTTATCAAAATCGCTGAGCACAGCACTTTCGGCATTTACAAGCTCGTTATGAAACAAGGTATATTCTTCCTTGTTCATCGGGCAGTTAATATAATCATCTCCGCCCTTACCGTAACGAGAAGCCGAGAAAGCTATCGAAAAATCTATACTTTCTTTAGTAACAATAGGCGCCGCCGCATCGAAAAAGCTTAAATTTTCACTTCCCGTAAATCTTGTTATTTCTTGCGCCAAATCACCGTCGGTCAACGGACCGGTAGCTATTACCGTAACACCGTCTTCGGGTATTTCGGTGACCACTTTATTTATAACGTTTATATTCGGGTCGGATTTAATTTTTTCTGTTATAAATCCCGAGAAAATATCCCTATCAACCGCCAGTGCACCGCCTGCCGCAACCGAAGCCTTATCCGCAGCGGCAAGGCAGACAGAACCCAAACGGCGCATTTCTTCCTTTAAAAGTCCTGCCGCAGAATCCACACGTGATGCTTTAAGCGAATTAGAACATACAAGCTCGGCAAAATTATCACTTTTGTGAGCCGGTGTTTTACGCTGAGGCTTCATCTCAATTAAATCAACCTTAATTCCAAGACGGCTTAAGGTGTATGCCGCCTCGCACCCGGCAAGACCTGCACCGATTACGGTAACCTTTTTCATTATTACTTATCCTTTTTAGAAGTCTTTTTTTGTCTTGTTATACACTCGGAATTCATACAGTATTTTCTGCCCCTTATTCCTGCGATAATAAATCCGCCGCATTCAGGACATTTTTCACCTGTAGGAATACTGGGAGACGCAAAGTCACAATTCGGATAGCCTGAACAGCCGTAGAAGGTCTTACCCTTTTTTGACTTACGTTTTATCAGCTTAGCACCGCACTTAGGACAAGGCTCTTTAACCTCATTTTCAGGCATAGGCTTTGTATTTTTGCAGGTAGGATAGTTAGGGCACGCCAAGAATTTTCCAAAACGGCTTGAACGCACAACCATATTGCTACCGCATTTTTCGCAAATAACCTCGGTTTCCTCTACCGGAACCTTTACACGCTTACCGTCAAGCGAGGTTTCAGCCTTAGTGTAAAGCTTATCAAAATCATCGTAGAAATTGCGTATTGTATCCACCCAGTTAAGGTCACCTTCACCGATTTTATCAAGCTTTTCTTCAAGTCCTGCCGTAAACTTAACATCAAAAATACGGTTGAAATGCTCGGTCATAAGGTCAACTACAACGCAACCAAGATTTGTAGGCTTAAAGGATTTCTTAACACGCTCAATATAATCACGGTTTAAAATATTGGAAAGAATCGGTGCATAGGTAGACGGTCTGCCTATACCGTTTTCCTCTAACGCCTTAATTAGTGTAGGCTCGGTATAACGTGCAGGCGGTTGAGTAAAGTGCTGATTGGGTATAAGCTCTTTTAATCTCAGCACATCGCCGACATTCATATCGGGAAGACTTACTGCACCCACTTCGGTTTCGTCCTTACCTTCTTCGTAAAGAACGGTAAAGCCGTCAAAATCGACCGTATAACCGCATGCTTTAAATAGATATTCATTAGCGGTAATGGTTACGGTTACGGTTTTTTGTACGCAAGC
>JAZQHX010000028.1:0-6321 GCA_045540835.1 Acutalibacteraceae bacterium
ATAAACCTGTGCTACACCTTTAAGCCTGCGCCTCAGCCTACTATGGGCGATATAAACTTTGATGACTCGGTTAATATTAAAGACCTTATAAGGCTTAAGAGAATTATCGCAGGGCTTGAAACCAACATAACCAATGCCGACCCCACTTTAGACGGCAAGGTGAATTCTCTTGATATAACATTTATAAGAAAATTCTTACTCCAGCAAAGATAGTAAGAATTTGTGAAAGCATATTTTATATTATGTTATTGCGGTATACATAGAATTGTAGGGAACGGTCCATGACCGTTCCCTTATTTAATCCGCCTTTAGTCTGATATTAACCGAGGTTGGTACCCCGATAGGAAGTTCCAATTTAAATTACAAGTTTTTAATACGCCGTTACTCTGATATCATCTGAATTTATACCCCGAAACCTGAATAAATTCGTAATGCGTAAATTTCGGTGTGCTTCGCACGAATATAAATTATAGTTTACCGGCGAGCCGCCGGTGGCAATCCGCCGTTACATTTCACAAATTTGCAACCCTTTACCCCGATAGGAAGTTTGCATTTCAAATTTTAGTTTACCGGCGAGCTAATTGGCAGTACAAACCAATGGCCACCTTGCCCTAAAGGGGGCTGGATTGCCGCAAGGCAAGACTGGGGGATATGTTGCAATATAGGTTAATTTAAAGGAATATATCTTTAAAAATTCATCTTTGCTTTACAGTATCCCTCCGTCACGGCTTACGCCGTGCCACCTCCCTTTAGGCAAGGGAGGCAGTAGATACTGCTACCCATTCAGACATATAAACTATAATTTATCACCCAAACTCGCTATCGGGGAATCAACTCCGCACCGCACAGTGTAACAGCGGATTGACCGTCGGGGCACCCGACAAACTATAATTTATCGATAACTAAACCGTCGTGGTAAAGGATACATCAATTAGCAGAATCTTAGGCGAATTGAGCGTGCAGGCACTGCACCGAACTGCCTGCGGAGGCACTCCGCTATAGTGTTCCTCGGTAATAAAGTCCTCTTGTGTGCTTTTCTGTGGGCGCATAACCGTTTTTGTAGGCGGTAATTATTTTGTTGACCTTTTCTTTAGTCTCTTTGGTGAAATAAAGTACCGCAAAATCGGTATAAAATTCGTCTAAACGGTCGGCAAGATATAATGGCAGACTGTTTAATAACTCGCTGTATCCCATTCTGCACCTTACGGGGAATTTTACCTTTAAGCGGTCGGTCAAATATCCGTCCTTTTTGCAGTCCTTGCAGGAAATTCCGTTTTTTATCGGGCAGTTTTTAAACAGCATAAGCGGTATGTTGCCGTAGGCAATAAAGCCTGTCGGTATATAGGACTGGATATTGCCTATTTCTTCTACAGTAAGCTCGCTTGACAGTATCGCCGCCTTTAAACCTGATTCTTTAAAGGTCTTTAAGGCTTCTTTTGAGGATATATTAAGCCCCGTGTCAGCAATCAATTCAAAGCCCATTTCTTTTGCAATTTGAAGTGTACCCAAATTTCCGCAAGCGGCTATATTAAAGCCTGACTTCTTAAATAAATCAAGTCTTTCTGCTATTGCTTTTTCACTTAAAATACCTCTCGGAATATCAACGATTTTTACTGTGTTTTCGGGTAATGCTATATCGGGATTCAGTTCGAGCGGCAGCATTACGGCATATATTCCGTCTAAATTATCGGGTATCTGGTCACGACTTTCAAAACGTGCAATAAGTCGTGGTTTTTTAATTTGTTTTTGTGAATGAATAGGGGTATATTCGGCAGTTGAAGGGGTGCGTTTTACTTCGGCACGCTTTTTATTCAGCATTTCTACTGCGTCACGCCTTAAGCTGTTAAGCTCGCCTGCCGAGACAAAAAGCCCGTCGTCAAGCCTTAGTCCGCCGCCTTGGTCAAAATAAGGTGTAGAGCCTAATTTGGTTAAGCTTTTAAGACAGTCCTCGTAGGTCACAGCTCGGTTTTTCGCTAATTGCGGAGCTTCACCATAGGCAGTTACGGTGTTTTCGCCGTCGGAAAGTGTGAGCGAAATCGGCTTGTCTTTTAAAATTTCGGCTTTAATACTAATGTTTACGCTTTGTCTTTCTTTGCGGTAAAGCTCGTGCAAAAAAGGATACGCATCGTTTGCGGAAATAACATCTTCTTTGGTGCGTATTCCAAACATTTCTTTGCCCAAACGGTTTTTGTAGTATCCGTCAGTAAAGCCCTGACGTGAAAATACATTTTTAAGTGTTTCACTTAAAGTCGGGTCAACAAATCCGTTGTGTAAGGCCTGCCTGCAGGCGGCTGTGGCGGCGGCAACATATTCGGGACGTTTCATTCTGCCCTCAATTTTAAAGGATTTAACGCCTATGCTTTTAAGCTCGTTTAAATGCTCTAAAAGGGATAAATCCTTAAGGCTTAAATCGTATCCTGTACCTCCTTTGGCAGCAAAGGGAAGTCGGCAAGGTCCTGCGCATAAACCACGGTTGCCGCTTCTCGACCCCAAAAATGCCGATAAAAGGCACTGCCCCGACATTGACATACACAATGCTCCGTGAACAAATACCTCAACTATAATTCCAAGTTCATCTGCCTTTTCGCATAAGGCTTTAAGCTCGGGCTTTGACATTTCTCTTGCGGCTACCACCTGAACAAAGCCCAACTCTTTCAGAGGAATTAGTGCCGAAGGGGAGTGTACCGTTAATTGGGTAGAAGCGTGAAGCGGTAATTGAGGTATTTTTTCGTGCAAAATCCTCGCAAGACCTAAATCCTGAATAATAATACCGTCAATCCCTATATTGTAGGCATCACGTGCTAATAAAAAGGCAGACTCAATCTCGCTGTCCTTAATCAGAATATTAAGGGTAAGGTATACCCTCACCCCTCGTATATGGCAGTACTCTATTGCATTTTTCAGTTCTTCATTTGTAAAATTTTCGGCATTTCTCCTTGCCGAAAAATCCTTTGCACCAAGATATACAGCATCTGCACCGCTTCTTACAGCGGCTTCGAGCATCTCTCTATTTCCGACCGGTGACAGGATTTCAGGAAAATTTGTATTGTTCATAAATAGTACCTTTATGTATAATTATATGTATATTATAATATTATTTGTCTCAGGTTTCAAGGTAAATATACTCAAATCAAAAAGTAGAGAAAAATAGTCAAACTCTACCTGACAAAAATACACAGTAGAGTAAAAATTTTGCACTCTCACTTTACAATTGAACTCAAAGTTGTTATAATTATCATACAATATTTTTGCAAAGAAGGTCTTGTTATGAAATATTTGGTTTTGCTGTGCGACGGTATGGCTGATGTTAAAAATGAAAGCTTTTTAGGCGGTAACACTCCTATGGAAAAGGCAAATAAGCCTTATATGGATATGTTAGCCCGTAAGGCAGAAGTCGGAATGTGCAAAACGGTAGCCGACGGATTAAAGCCCGGAAGTGACGTTGCTAATCTGTCAGTAATGGGCTATGACCCTATGGTTTGTTATACGGGACGCAGTCCTCTGGAGGCGGCATCTATCGGCATAGATTTAAAGGAAACAGATGTTACGCTCAGATGTAATATAGTAACACTGTCAAATGAAGAAAACTACGAAGATAAAACGATGGTTGATTACTGCGCAGGCGATATTTCCACCGCTGAAGCTCACGAAATTATCAAGACGGTTGATGAAAAGCTGGGTAATGAAATTTATAAATTTTACGGTGGAGTAAGCTATAGACATTGCTTGGTTGTGGATAACGGTACTACCGATTTGGGTGAAATGACACCCCCGCACGATATAAGCGGCAGATGTATAAAGGATTATTTGAGCAAATCCGAAAATGAGGCACCCCTTATCGAGCTTATGAAAAAGAGTTACGATATACTTAAAGACCACCCCGTTAATTTAAAGCGCAGAGAAAAGGGCGAGAATGAGGCTAATTCTATCTGGCTTTGGGGAGAGGGCAGAAAGCCGATACTTGAGAATTTTAAGGAAAAGAACGGTGTTACGGGTTCGGTTGTAAGCGCTGTTGACCTGCTTAAGGGAATTGGTATCTGCGCAGGAATGGAAACACCCGAGGTTGAGGGTGCTACCGGCTATATTGATACTGATTTTGAAGCTAAAACGCAGGCAGGAATAGAAAGCTTTAAAAAGGGTGCGGATTTGGTGTATCTGCATTTTGAAGCGCCTGACGAATGCGGTCATAGGGGAGAATGTGAAAATAAGGTTAAGGCAATTGAGCTTATAGACAGCCGTTCGCTTAAAATTATGCTCGATTATCTTAATAATTGCGGTGAAGATTACCGTATACTTATAATGCCCGACCACCCGACACCGCTCGAGACCAAAACTCATTCCTCGGCACCCGTTCCGTATATGATTTATGACAGCTCTAAGGCCGAAAAAGGGGTAGAATCCTTTACCGAAGCGGCGGCAGAGTCTACCGGAAATTTTGTGGCTCACGGACCCGAAATAATGAACAAACTTTTATGCAAATAAGTGGTTATGTAAACTAATGTAACCATTAAAAGTTATCCACGTTATCCACTAAGTTATCCACCGTTTTTGGGCTTGTCCGCTGAAAAATCGGGTTTTTGGGCTTGAAAACGGTGGAAAACTCTGTTAGTAAGTGGAAAAAATCACTATTCGTAATAATGACAATAAAAAAATTATGTAAATTGATTTTACAATTTTCGACAAAAATTATGCGGCACTTTTTGTATCCTGGAGGTTAACAATGCAAAGAACAAAACTGATTGACAGACGTCTTCCCGACTATACCCGTGGAGAAGAAATTTTTAATATGGTTTCGCACATTGTGGGCGGAGCTTTAGGGATAGTTGTCTGCGTGCTGTGTATAGTAAAATCTTTTCTTATAAGTGATGCCTATGCAATTGTAGGCTCGTTTATTTACGGCTTTTCAATGATAGTGCTTTATACTATGTCGAGTGTGTATCACGGACTGAAGCCTGAAATGGCAAAAAAGGTAATGCAGATAATTGACCATTGCAGTGTGTTTATTTTGATTTCGGGAACATATACTCCTATTGCGCTTACTGCTTTGAGAGAGTATAACACAGCTATGGGCTGGACGGTTTTTGGAGTAGTATGGGGAATGTCGGCTTTAGGTATTACCCTTAATGCAATTGACCTTAAAAAGTATAATGCTTTTTCGCTGGTTTGTTATCTGGTTCAGGGCTGGTGTATAATTCTTACGGGTAAAGCAGCAATAGAGGCTATCGGCACAAAGGGCTTTTTCTGGTTGCTGCTCGGCGGAATTGCTTACACAATAGGCGCTGTTATTTACGGAGTTGCAGGCAAGAAAAATGTGAGATATATGCATTCGGTGTTTCATATATTTGTAGTAATAGGCTCTTTTCTGCAGTTTGTGGCAATTCTGTTTTATGTTATAGTATAAATAATTCGTAATTCGGAATGCGTAATTCGTAATTAAAGGTGTGCCGCTTTGCGGCACGAATATATCAATTAGAGGAAACAGAGGCGAATTAAAAATAAAGCATAGATGAAAATTAACCATCGTGGTAAAGAAAAAACTATTAGTAGAAACTGAGGCGAACTAAAATAAGGTTTTTGGATTTACATTGTGATACGCCGTATGAATGTTTTATAAAAAAAGAGGAATTTTTAAATAACACCCTTGCCGTTTCTGCGGTTAAGGGTGCTGTTTTTGATGTCTGGCATCAGACCTTTGCGGTATGGATTAAGGACGATAGTGAAGAACCGTTCAGGCTTTATAAAAGTATAATTTCGGATTTTAAGGAGAAGTTAAGAGGGAAACCCAAAAATCTGAATCCGATTTTCGCACTCGAAGGTGGAGCGGCGATTGAGAATACAGACCAACTTTACGAAATGAAATCGGACGGTATAAAATTTATAACCCTTACCTGGAACGGGGAGAATAAAATTGCGGGCGGCTGTAAAGCTTTAAATGGTCTTACCGCTTACGGCAGGGAAGTTATAAGGGTTATGAATAAGCTTAAAATTGCCTGCGATTTGTCCCACCTTAACGAAAAAAGCTTTTATTCGGCAATTGAGGAAACGCATTATCCCATAGCTACACATTCAAACTGCAAGGAAATACATAATCATATAAGAAATCTTACCGATAACCAGATAAAACTGATTTGTGAAAAGGGTGGAATAATAGGTCTTTGTCCGTATCCCGAATTTTTAGGCAGAGACGTAATTGAGGGAATGTATCAAAATATTTGCCATATTTGCGATATGGGGTACGAAAATAATGTAAGTATAGGTACTGATTTTGACGGAGCAAGCCAAGCCGAATGCTTAAAGGATATATCAAAAATTCCGCAGTTT
>JAZQHX010000029.1:0-34563 GCA_045540835.1 Acutalibacteraceae bacterium
CATTTGTATGACAATGAAGTAAAAAACGGTAAACGTCCTTATTTTCTGTCGCTGTTATACTCTTTACCCAGAAGCCGTCACCCGTATTTCGTCTTACAGTACGAAAATGCGGCTCATACACAATCTGACTGCGGTCGCAAAGCTCATACCACTCATTCGCTCCCACGTCAAATTCCAACCAGTCATTATTCAATCTATGGGGAAAGTTTTCGGAAGAAATGTAAACATCTGCATATTCTTCCGAGACAGAAACCACTTCACCCTCGGCTACAAGCGGCTTTTTCCAGTTGATTGTAATATCCTTTACCGTAATATTTTCGCATTCATCAAGGGTTAAGGGCTGCATATGTCCCTCAAACCAAAATCTGGCGCCGTTACCCTCAAGCGTGCAGGACTGCATTCCTTTCATAAATATTCCCAAAGTACGTTCGGGTAAAATGGTAGTGTTTGAAAGGCTGTAATCAAACTTCATCTCGTCAAAAGGCGAAAAATAATAGTCCCCCTTTTCAAAAACAAATGTTGTATCCAGCTTGTGCTTACAAAAAAGCTGATAC
The DNA here is from genome assembly GCA_045540835.1 of Acutalibacteraceae bacterium. GTDB lineage: Bacteria > Bacillota > Clostridia > Oscillospirales > Acutalibacteraceae > UBA737. The sequence continues at coordinate 555 of JAZQHX010000029.1, forward strand.
AGTCCCAATGTTATATCGGTACCCGGCATTATTCCGTTTTGTGAAAGTACAACTGTTTTCATTCATTTACACCTACTCAAACAGGCAACCGCCATAAGCGGCTGCCTGTTTATATTTACATCTTTTCAATAAATCAATTTATGCCTGCTACACTCTTCTTTAAGCAAACCAAATCTTTAAGATTTATTGCACCGTCTCCATTAACATCAGCGGCACTCATATCACCGTCATAAGTACCTAATAAATACTTTCTCAAAGGTACTAAATCCGCAGCGTTAATAACACCGTCATTGTCAATGTCACCCATTAAGTCAACTTCGCACTCTACAGGAGTACTGTAGCAGAGATAAGAACCGACAGTATATCCGATAGCAACATAAATCGGTGTATCTGTACCGATTCCCTCAACAGGAGCGGTATACTCCATAGCTGTGCCGTTTGTGAATGCGTCTTTATCGGTGCTGTAATAAATTTTATAGCTTTCATTTGTTACAGCCGCACCCGAGCCGATTTTGCTAAGTGTAATCTTGCCTGATAGGTTTTTAGCAGCCTTAACAGATGCATCACGGAAATCATAAGTAGCAGTTGCACTGGAATATCCTACACCTTCTACGGTTGTAGTTCCTTCTAAAATATAATATCCTTGATAGAATACCCAGTTACCAATAACGGTACTGTCAATAAGGCGTAAAGTGGGCTTTGTATTAGCAGTCCAAGTTATGGCTCCTAAAGCTACGCCCTTATTTTTACCGGCAGGAGAAATGATTGTAGAATTTTCCAAATGAACATAACCGTTGGTTGGATCTTCACGATAAATTTTAATTATTGCGGTCTGTGCCGATCCTAAATCAGTAGATTTGGATTCAATAGTACAGTCATAGACATAAAGCTTAGCACCGTTATGTACCGTAATGTAGCCATAGTAGTATGCATTATTACCGGTCGCTGCTTCGTCTGTAATTTTATCTGCATTTTCTGCAATGATTACGTTTATACCCTTAAATACAACTGTTTTTCCTGCCGCAACAGTCAAACGGGACGAACCATCTAATGTAATAGTAAACTGTTCGTCAGGTTTACTCTGAATAACGGTATCAGCACCAATAGAAATATTTCCCAAACCGTCAAGCGTAATATCATCTGTAAGAGTAATTGTCGGCTCGCCGTTTTCAACAGCAGTAACAAATTCATCAGCCGTAGCTACTGCTACACCCTCTATATACTCACCACAATACTTTTCAGCAGGTGTGCTGTAATAGGAAGTGTCTGCGTATCTGATTGCAACATATATAGGTGTAACATAATCAACGTCCGATATAGGCTCGGTATATTCGGTTGCTGTACCATTTGCAAATGCAGTTTTATCAAGACTATAATAAATCTTATAATTTTCGTTTGAAACGGCTGTGCCTGAACCTATTTTAGAAAGTTCAATTAAACCTTCAGGATTTCTTGCAGCCTTAATTGATGTATTGCTGAAGTTATAAAGCTTAGCACTGTTATGCTTCCAACCACGATAAGAAGAAGTTCCTTCTAAAATTATTATTGTACCGGAAGTACAGAACCATGCTGACGAAGTTTTAGCATTCAATGTTGAATCAACAATACGATAGGTTGCATAACCGCCCAAAACTGCTCCGTTATTTCCCGTAACCTCAGAGGTGATTGTAGAGTTCTCAATATATACATAACTTGACGCATTTTTTGAGGAAGTTATTATACTTGTGACACTGGCACCCAAATTAGTTGATTTACCTTCTATTTTACAGTTATAAATATACAAATTAGCCCTGCTGCCCGAACTTCCCACAGTAATATAACTACCGTCATTATAAGAATCGGCAATAGTATTTGCCGTAGCAGCTATGACTATATTTATATTTTCAAGTTTAGCAGTTTTACCTGCTGCAACAGTCAAACGGGAAGAACCGTCAAGTGTAACGGTAAATTGCCCATCAGATTTGCTCTTAATAACAGTATCCGCAATGATAGAAAGTTCTCCTGAATCGTTAAGCGTAATATCTGCTGTAAGAGTAATTACCGACTCTCCGTTTTTTACAGCAGTAACAAATGCATCAGCAGTGGCTACTGCCACACCCTCAATATATTCTCCGCAATACTTCTCGGCAAATGCGCTGTAATAAGAGGTGCCTGTATATCTGATTGCAACATATATAGGTGTAGCGAAATCAACATCTGTAATAGGTTCGGTATACTCGATTGCCGTTCCGTTGTCAAATGCAGTTTCGTCAAGACTATAATAAATCTTATAATTATCGTTTGAAACGGCCGCACCTGAACCTATTTTAGAAAGTTCAATCAAGTTTTCGGAATTTCTTGCAGCCTTAATTGATGTGTTACTAAAATCATAAAGCTTATAGCCGCTTGCTTTCCAACCTCTGTACACAGTGTTTCCTTCAAAAACCATAGTGGTAGATGTGCAAAGCCAGGTTGAAGATGTCTTTGGGTATAATGTTGAATCAACCGCACGGAAAACGGCGTTTGTACCACCGAATAGTGTGCCTTTTTCATTTGCGGCATTTGAAGTGATGTTAGAATTTTCAATATATACCTTACAGTATGTATTAGCAACAGGTCTGATAATAGCAACATCACTTGCTCCCAGACTGGTAGCTTCACAATGAATGTTACAATTATAAATATATAACTTTGCATTCTCATTGCCCACCTTAATATATCCGCCGGAACTGTATCCCGAAGTCATAGTTCCAATGGTAGAAGCTAAAGTTATGTTAATATTTTCAAAAGTAACTTTACTTGATGTGGCTGTTGCAAGACGGGTAGAGCCGTCAAGAGTAATGGTATACTGCTGACCTTCTGCACTTTTGATAACCGTACCGTTACCTATCGTGATAATATCCTCGTCTGTAAGAGTAATATCTGAGGCTAAAACAATTTCGCTATCCCCACGCTTAACCGCTTCAACAAATAACGCCGCAGTGGTTATTGGAGGAATATCCTCATAAACCGCAGTAAGAGTAATTGATTCGTTTAAAACTGTTGCGAAATCGAATTCGGTTTCACCGTCAAGTGTCCAGTATTTAAAGGATTTGCCCTTTAAAACAGGATTTTCAGGCTCTGTAACAGTCTCACCTGCGTTAATGCGTTTGGTAGAGATTCCTCTGTCACTTCCGCCGTCAAAGGTAACTTCAATTTCTTTTACCGCACTCGTCTTATGGATAGTGTAGGAATCGTAGGGTTGTTCGTCAATATAGTCATCGTCAAGCAATGCAATATCTGCGCTGTTGCCGATTCTGGGTGTATCGTTATTGTTTATCCAATAGGTTTCTACCTTTAAGGCGTCTTTTGTTACAGTAACCTTAGAAATAGCGCCCTGACCCGAAATTGTATTTACCGAATATGCGCTTGTGGGTGCTAAAGAGGAGCTTCCGGTATAATACTGGTCGTGACCCTCTGCAGTAAGACTGTCAAGATGCATATAGGTAATACCCTCAGGGTCGGTTCTCTCAGTAGTCTTTTTGTACTGTGTTTCTGTACCGTCGGTTGCAACGAATACTTCGTCAACGGTAACGTCGTTTTCGCCCAATTCTTCTATATATCCCGAGCAAGCGGAACAGTCAAAAACGGGTTCGCCCTTTTCGTGAGTGCAGGTGAGAGCAGAATCGTAAATCAAAGACTCTGTACGTGTATAAAGATGATGGTGACCTACAAATACCATATCTATATCGTATTTACTGATAACGGGTACAAAATCTCTTCTCCAAACCTTGCCGCCGCCGTTGTTTGAATAGAAGCCCTGATGTGTCTGCAGGATTTTCCATCTGGCATCGGGGTGAGCCGCAATTGCATCCTCAATAAGATTATCAAGCTCTTCCATCATAGATGTTTTCTGCGGACCGCTGTTGAATGTGATAAAGAGTGTATCACCATAGCGGAACCAGTAATCCTGCCTTGCGTCTGCTGCAGGCGGATTAGTAAAGGTAAGAGCCGGGTGGTTTTCGAGTGCGCCTATATTAAGCTCGTGGTTACCCATAACAACTGCTATCGGGAACTGTGCCAATATATCCTTTGAAGTGAAATAAGCGTTGTAGTTTCTGTCATTGTTTTCGTGAATATTATCTCCGAGATTCATCATAAAATCAGCTTCGGGGAATCTTTCTGTTGCCAGCTCCAAAGCCTTTTTCATATAATCGCCGTAATACTGGTCGGCTGTCTGTGAATCACCGAAAACCAAATACTCGAATCCCTCGTCGGGGTCGGTGTCGGCTGTTTTGGTGGTGTATTCCTTGCTCCAGGCAGTACCGTCACCTAACTGATAGGTATATTCCTTACCGAATTCAAGACCTGATACGGTAACTCGGTTATAATAAGGCTTTGCATAAATACCGTGATAGCATTCGGTCGAACTGCAAGCGGGGTGACCGCAGGTATCACTGCAGGTGTGACCGCAGTTTTTAACAAATGTATCGTGGTAACCGTCCTGGTGACCCGATTCGGAAGTTTTAACAGCGGCACTCTCGCCAGTGAAAACCACCCATTCGTCGGCACCTGTCACCTTAATACGAACAGTTGCAGGGTTTGCCTGCACGTCGCTGTGCCAAGAGAAATTAAGACGGGTTTCGTCTATGCCGGGGTGAATTGTAATGCGCTCAGCCTCATAAACAGCGGTATCCTCAGCCGATACGGTAACGCCGGTAAATACCGAAAGCATCAATACGCTAAGGCTTAAGATAACTGCTATGGCTCTTTTGAAAAGTTTTCTTTGCATCAATTTTTCCTCCTTAAAATTATTGGTTTTTGGATTGCGAAAATTACTGTACAGTTTTACCACCTTCAATCCTTTTTCTCTTCTTTTTTATCAGGATAAAAAGTGTTGTTCCCGTACCTATAAGAACAGCCGAAAGGCTGATTCCTACAATTATCCATACAAGGGGGATGCCATTTTTGCCGTCGCTATTAACGGCTGTGATTTCGTCTTGCGCTAATTTAAGAGCATATATGTTCTCAAAAACGCCTTCTTGTGAGGTACTTACCTTCTCGTCATATTCGGTAAGACTAAAGCCGTCAAAGTAGGCTGTGCCAACCGCCTTAATAAGTCCTGCCTTTACTACCATTGTAAAACAGTTTTCGGGGAATGTAAGCTTGTTTTCAAAGTAGCTCCAGTCGGTCTGCTCGCCCTTGACATAGTCACTTCTTACCGTTTTGATAAGATTTCCCTCAGGGTCGTAAAACTCAACAAAGACCGCCGCACCTTTATTGTCGCTTACAATCATATCCGAGAAAATATATCCCGAAAGCAGATATTCCTTTGTAGTATCCAAATCGTCCAGTCTCTGTTCCCAGAAGGATACTGCATTCTCATCGGCATTAAAGACCGAAGCCGAAGCTATTCCGTCCTTTGTCTTATCGGTATTTCTCTCCAACACCGAGTAAATATCCTCAGCATATGCAGTCCAATCCTTTATAATGGTATCGTTATCGGGTGTATCAAAGCTGCCGTTTTTAAGGAATGAAGTCGCTTTAGGCTTATATTTGCCCGTCACCTTCATACTGGCATCATCAATATATATTGTACCCGTTAAAAATTCGGCAGTTATTGTGAACATAACGCCCCATTCGTCACCCTTTAAATCTCCGCCGCCGACAACTATTTCAAGCTTTTGCCAGCCCGAATCGGTCTTTATAGCTTTAGACCTTACAGGGGTTGTATTATTGTAACCGAATCCGAGATATACACCCTCTGCGCCTTCCCATTGTAAAGCTATGTTCTCGGTTTTTACCCATACACTAAAGGTATATTCTTTTGTCGGGTCAAGTGTAATATTCTGATAAAGCGCTACGATATTGTTGTTATCGTCTACCGTGATTTTTGCCGCTTTGCCGTTTCTGCCGTTTTCTACCTGCTCTAACTTGGTATTACCTCGGTTTCCTTTGTTAAGATTCCATCTTGCAAAGTTGTAGCCCGAATATAATTCAAAGCCGCTGTTTTCCAAAAGCTCGTCAGGACTCTGCTCAGGTATAGGTGTGCCTTTTCCCGTTACCTTAACGCTGGCATCGTCTATATATATAACACCGGTCAAGAATTCTGCGGCAACATCTAATGATACTCCCCATTCGTCACCTTTGAGTATTCCACCGTTTACAACAAGCTCCAACTTCTGCCAGCTAGAATCGGTAGTAATCGGTTTCGACATAAGTACTACATTGTTGTTATATTTAAAATTCAGGTAAACGCCCTGAGCACCCGGCCATTGTAAAGCAATGTTTTCGGTTTTAACCCATACGCTGAAGGTGTATTCCTTTTTAGGGTCAATTTCAACCTCCTGATAGAGATTAACGATATTGTTATTATTATCTACCGTGATTTTTGCCGCTTTGCCGTTTCGACCCTTTACCTGCTCAATTTTCGTATTGCCCTTATTGCCTTTCCACGCAGTCCAGTTAGCAAAGTTGCCTGCCGAATAGATTTCAAAGCTGTTGTTTTTCAAAAGCTCGTCATCGTCGGGCTTGGCTATGGGTGTTGCCTTACCCGTTACCTTTAATTCGGCATCGTCTATATATACCGCACCTGTTAAATACTCGGCGGCTATATCGAATCTTACACTCCATTCGTCACCCCTTAGCACTCCGCCGTTTACAACAACCTCTAACTTTTGCCAACCCGAATTAGTATTTACCGACTTTGACATAAGTGTTTTGCTGTTATCACACGAAAGGTTAAGATATACGCCCTGCGCACCGGGCCACTGCAAACCTATATTCTCGGTTTTAATCCATACGCTGAAGGTGTATTCCTTTGTCGGGTCAAGCTCGATTTCCTGATACAGATTAACAATATTCTGATTGTTATCTACCGTAATTTTTGCAGCCTTACCGTTGCGTCCTTTAACCTGAGCAATTTTTGTATTTCCCTTATTGCCTTTCCAGAAGGTCCAGTCGGTAAAGCTACCGTCCGAAAATTTTTCAAACCCTTTATTCTTAAGCAGTTCTCCCGAATCGGAATCCGAATCGGGCTTTGTATCGTCAGGCTTGATTTCGGGGGTTAAATCCTCGTCGGGAATGTCATTGGTTATTTCGAGATTTACATCATCTACATATACACAGCCCGTAAGGTACTCGGCGGCTATATCAAAATTGACAGCCCATTCGTCGCCCTTCAGTATTCCGCCGTCTACTACTATTTCCAGCTTTTTCCAATCAGAATTGGTCTTAATAAGCTCCGACTTTACAAGCGGCAGATTGTTGTTATAAGACAAATTCAAAAATACACCGTTTGCGCCGTCCCATTGGAGAGCTATATTTTCGGTTTTAACCCAAGCTGTCAGGGTGTACTTGTATTCAGGGTTAAGGGTAATGCTCTGGTACAGATTAACGGTATTGTTGTTATTGTCAACCGTAATTTTTGCCGCTTTGCCGTTGCGACCCTTTACCTGCTCTAATTTTGTATTACCGTTATTACCTTTCCAGATATTCCAAGCCGTAAAATTACCGCCCGAATAGCTTTCAAAGCCTTTGTTTTTAAGTAATTCGCCCGAATCTTTCTCGTCTTCCTTGTCCTCCTCTTTATCCTCTTCCTTATCATCATCGGGATTCGGATCAGGTGTAGGGTCAGGGTCGGGATTTTCAGGCACATCACTTTCGGTCTTTACCGTAAGGCTGGCATCATCAACATAGATAACGCCCTTTACGTAATCAATAGAAATATCAAAACGAATGTCAGTTTCATTGCCTTTAAGCACACTTGCATCAACTGTCAGTTCGATTTTCTGCCAATCGGTATTTACGTTTATTGCCTGAGAATCAACCGTAACGACATTATCACACCTTAAGTTTATATGAACACCGGGTGCAGTATCCCATTGCCGTACAATGTTTTCCATCTTAACCCACGCAGTAAAAACATACTTATACTCAGGGTCAAGGGTAATATTCTGATAAAGATTTACTATACTGCTGTGATCGTTTACGGTAATTTTAGCCGCTTTGCCGTTGCGACCGTCCACCTGCTCTGCCTTTGTGTTGCCGTGATTACCTTTCCACAACGTCCAGTCATTAAAGTTTCCGCCCGAGTAGGTCTCAAAGCTGTTATTTTTAAGCAGTTCTTCCGAATCGGGTGTATCCGAAGGAGTAGAATCCTCTACTACCCTTACAAGGCTGACATCATCTACATATATACAGCCCGTAATATACTCTGCCGCTATATCGAAATGTACTCCCCATTCGTTTCCTTGAAGAACACTTCCCTCTACAACAAACTCAACCTTTTTCCAGTCGGTATCGGTCTTTATAAGCTCGGACTTTACAAGCGGCAGATTATTGTTGTAGGACAAATTCAAAAATACACCATTTGCACCTTGCCACTGTAAAGCTATATTTTCGGTTTTAATCCACGCAGTAAAGGTGTACTTGTAGGCAGGATTCAAGGTAATACCCTGATACAAATTAACCGTATTATTGTTATTATCAACCGTAATTTTAGCGGCCTTTCCCGTGCGTCCGTCCACCTGCTCAAGCTGTGTATTTCCGTTGTTACCACGCCACAACTGCCAATCGGTGAATTTATTATCGGAAAAGTCCTCAAAACCGCCGTTTGATAAAAGGTTAACCGAAGTAGCGCCCACTACGCTGTATAGGCAATTTACCGTCATAACAACAAGTAAAACAAGTGCAAGTAAGCCTGAGAAAACCCGTCTTGCTGACATATTCATATTAGCCACTCCTCTGCTTAATTTATCACTTTATGCTATTGCCCATCTGAATACGCTTTTCTATGAGCATATCGCCGCTTCTTACCCAGTTTTCAAAATCGGGGCCTATCTGAGTAGCATAGTCACGTGCAATATCTTCTTTTCCTTTAGCTTCAATTGCCTTACAGAGTTCAAAATCCTGCAAGCCGTCTCTTATTGCTTTAGCTCTGATTGAGGGTGCATAGGAATCCACAAGTCCCACATCGTCACCCGGATAGAAAAGATTACCGTCACCGTTATAAAGTGCACCCAGACTTGATTCTCCCAAACAGATCCACGGGTCGTCTAAAACGTTCCAATTGTCCACAAGCCAGTATAAAAATCCATCAAAATCCAACGAATAATTTATAAATCCGGGCTGGATTCTGAATCCAATCAAGGAATAATCCAACTGCCACTTAGGTGAGTATTCGTCCTGCACAAGACAGTTATATGACCAAACCTGATCACCCTTTTCCTGCGCCTTGCGGATAACCTCCTTGGTTTCGTTATACTGACGTGGTAAAACCACCCATATATCAACAACCGAACGTCCGTCGCCTAATCCGTCATCAAACAAAGCTTCATCGGGCGCCATAACTACAAGCTGATTAACACCCGCCTTATGCATTGCCTGACCCCACTTTTTTAAGGGCTCATACAGACTTGTAACACCGCTTATTTCGTCTGCGGTATAGGCATATATCGGCAAGCCCTCTAAACGGTACGATGCAGCCTCTTTTACTTTTTCTACGGCGGGAGCCTCGCTCATTTTATGTGTTTTTTCATTAGCACCGCTCCAAAAGGTTACAGAAGAAAGGTTGTATCCGTATTTTTCACTAAGCTTTTTCTCTATTTCAAGGTCATATCCGGGAGAAAACATTCTGTGCTTGGCGGCCTCTATGGCACGCTGCTCGGTTTTAACCTGACCAGACCTGAAGTGAACGCCTTGTGACGGTTCTTTTGAAAGCTCAATATCCCATACAGTAAGCTTAAGCTTACCCGTCTGCACACCGTCATTTGTATGTACCGTATAGCCGGCGGTATATTCTCCAGCCTTTGTGTTTCTCGGAACCTCAACATCAATCCAGAAGGGCTGACATTCACCGGGTGTAACGGTATGCGGAAAAGCATCAAAACGGTTTCCTGACAGCCTTTTCCCCGTAGTAGGGTCAACAACGGGAATCAAAGCATCGGGAATCATACCAACACCCTCCGCCTTTACTGTCTCCCCAATTTGCGGACTGTTTTCATTTACGGCAATATAATGCTCTCTGTAAACAGTAACATACTTTTTCGCCTCAATAACTCCGCCGTTTCCTTTTAAATCGGTAACGGTAAGGTCGGTAATCTCAACATCACCGTCCATAGCATTCGCAACCACCTGAAAGGATTGATACTCACCCTTTGCAGCATACAGCTCAAAATCCTTGCTGCTCTCGGGCTGGCGGTTTTTACGGACTCTATCAAGCGAATGGGTAGTCCATATTGCTAAATTGGTATTACGCTTTGCATTCTCTGCCGCTTCGTCAGTCGGCTTTGATGCACCGCATGATGAAAACAAATTTACTATCATTGCTACCATAACCATCAATAATACGGCACGTTTCATAAGTTCTTTTACTCCTTTTTACAGCACTCCGTCATAGCTAAGGGGAAGAAAACGTCCTTCCGCAGCAGACTGCTTTGCCGTCAGGCACATTACACAGCTTTTAATTCCGTCTTTAAGGGTGATAGTCGATTCCCCACCCTTTATAACCTTTATAAATTCGGTAGCAAGTACGAAATCACCACCGCTATGATTGCCTGTGCTTTTTATATTATAGGTACGCCAACCCGGAATATAGTGATTGGTATAGCGTATTTCCTCGGTATTCCAGTCAAATTCAACTACGCCCTCGGTTCCTGCCAGAATTGCTCCTCTGCGTGCATTAAGCTTGTTTCTGACAAAAAAGTTCTGCGTATAAACAGCGTGCATTCCGTTATCATAACGTATAATTGCCGTTCCGCTGTCCTGATTGCCCGTATCTTCGGCAAAGCAACAGTAAGGACCGTGAACAAAGTCTTCGGTATCCCTTACAATGCGTGTCGGGCCTTCACAGCAAATATCCTTTTCTGCACAATCCTCACATTTTAGTCCTGCAGGCTTACTGCCTTTCATAATCTGCTTGGATTCGGTCGCACAAATGCTAATCGGCTTATGACCAATAAGATAATTCAGATAATCAAAATCGTGGGTGGCTTTTTGTAAAAACAATCCGCCCGTTTCCGTTTCGTCACGGTACCACGAATGATAATAGTCACCGCCATAGGTCACATAATTAAAAGCGGCGGCGTGCTGTATTTCGCCTACATCTCCGCTGTCAATTATTTTTTTGACTTCGCTGGCTAAGCGTGTCACCCTTAATGGGAATGATACTACAACGGGGCTTTTCACCTTCTGCCACTCGTTCCAGAGTCTGTCCATATCAAAGCTGTTAGTAGCTACCGGCTTTTCCAAAAAGAGCGGAATTTTTCTCTTTATAACCTTTAATGCCATTTCTACATGCAAGGAACAGCGAGTGCCTATAATTACACCGTCAGGGCAGACCTCGTCAAGCATTTTGTCCGCATCATCATAAAACAAGGTTTTAGATTCATCCTGACCTATGCTTTTAATTTCCGATTTCAATTCTTCCCTGTCCCTCGGGTCGCAAACAGCAACCAGACGGACGCTTTTATCACAATCGTAAAGATTCCCAAAAACGCCACGGGCTCTTAGTCCGAAACCTATTACAGCAATATTTATCATTATTCCCACTCCTTTTATCCTACGATACCCGATCTGTCAACACTTTCAATAAAGAACTTCTGCAACGGAAGATATATAATAATAAGTGGCAGAATAAACAGAAGTCCTGCCGCTTTCTGTGCAAGAATTCCCTCATAAGGGTTAGTCATAACCATAAAATGCGTGCTTACCATATTCGATATTGCATCGGGAACGCCCATTAGTGAAGTGGACATTGTTCCGTACTGCGACAAAAACATACCCGAATAATAGGTATCGTTATAGTACCACACAACCGAGAAAATCATTACGGTTACAAGAACAGGAATTGCATTAGGAAGAATTATTGAATAAAAGGTTCTTGTATATCCGCAACCGTCTATATAAGCCGCTTCTTCAAGGTCCTTAGGAAGTCCTTTATAAAACTGGTTGAATATGTAAATAAACAATGCTGCACGTATTCCGCAACCGAAAAGGGCGGGAATATACATACTCCATACAGAGTCTATAAGGCTTACCGTCATTGGTTCTTCGGTAAAAAGTCCAATAAGACTACCGATTCCTAAGAAATCGAAGTTTCTGTAATATATAAAGGTGGGCATTCCAACTACCTGCGGCGGAATGATAACCAAGAAAATCAACAAGCCAAAAAGAATATTTCGTCCGGGGAACTTGAAGCGTGCGAATCCATAGCCTGCCAAAGAGCAGGAAAAAAGCTGGAAAGCCACACAAGGGACTATTAAAAGGGCAGTTCTCAGAAGGGAGGGAAAATAATCCATTGCTACATAAGCATTTTTTATATTTTGTAATGTGGGCTGCCGTGACAGATACACCGTTATGGCATCGAAAACTTCCTCTGATGGTTTTATGCAATCCGTCAGCAATGTAAGCAGAGGCAAAAGCAAAACAAAGCTAAGTCCCGACAGTATAAAATAACGGAACAGCTTAAAGCCTATACTTCCAACCTTGCGTCCTATTCTTTGCTGACGATCAGATACGGTTTTTCTTTTTCTCATAAAACACACTGTGTTCCTTTCAAACTTAAGAATTCATATAAAATACTTTTCGTCCGACAATCAAATAAAGTATGCCTACGATTACAAGCACGGCAAGGAAATACGTCCAGGACATTGCCGCCGAGATTGAAAACTGCATACCGGTAGACAGCTCGTAAATTTTTTCCATTAAAGCATTTGAAGCATCGGTAAAGCCGTCTACAATCGTATAAATGGTATTAAGTAATATAATGGGTGAGAGCATCGGGAAGGTGATTTTCCAGAAATACTGCCAGCTTGTGATTCCCTCCATATCGGCAACCTCACGCAAATAGCCGGGGATACCCTGAAGTCCTGCAAGGAATAACAATATCTGAACACCCGAACACCACAACAGGTTAAAAATTGATGATGCATAGCCTAAAAGCGAATCCTGAACTGCTTCACTTACTCCAAACTGCAACAAAAGCTCACGCATAGCACCTGCCGAAAACAAGGAGGATTCCCCTGCGGTATCGGCCTGCATAATGGTACGTGCCGCATCACCCGTAATGATATTAAACATATATCCCGAAGCGACTATTACGGGCAGGAAAAACACTACTCTGTAAAAAAGTCGTCCACGGAAATTCTGATTCAGGAGTATGGATATAAATATTGCAAGCACTATAATCAAGGGGACTCTGTAAAGCATACTGCCTAATGTTTCGGTAAACATACGTACAAAGTCAGGATCGCTTGTAAAAAGTGAAATATAATTTTCAAAACCGACAGATTCAATTCTCAAACCGTTTGGGGCAAGACCTACATCGGACAGCGAATATGTAATTGATTCTATAAGCGGACGTATAAAAAATGTAGCTACACCCAAAATCCACGGGAGTACAAACAAGAATCCGGCAAGACTTTTCCGCTTTTCTGCCGCTAATCGCATAGATTTCTTTTTCATTGGTACCTGCCTTCCTTTGAATGAATCCTCACACTACCTGACAACAGAATAGTCCTTCGGTTCAACAGTTATATTTTTATATAAAAACGGCTTATCTGTATAATTTACTATAATCGAGCCATTGTCAAAATCACTCATAAATACGCCGCCTGACAAACGCTTATGGCAATAAAGTTTACTTCCGATTTGGCTATAAACCGCATTAACCTTTTTATAATTTTCTAAAATTTCGCTTTGCCATACCTCGGCGTCACAGTTATAGAGCGCATTTTCTTGAGTTTCAGCCGCAATACGGCTGTCTTTAGCGGTCAGAGTATACATAAGTCCACAGCCATATTCTATTGAACGCAATAAAGTCTCCTGCTTATCAGCCGAAAGATTTATCGATTCGAGCGAATAGGATAAAATCCCCTCGGTGGCTATCTGGTAAAAAGGTATGCCGTAGTCTTCAATATCATATCGTCCGTACTGTCCGCCAAGACCGAAGGCTGTATCAATGCTCGGAACTAAAAATGCGTCAGGAAGCTCTGCGGCGGATTTCGATTTGATTTTCTCTGCCACCTGTTCTAAATACAAAGCGGTTTGCTGGCGCTTGCTGTAATCACTTCCAAAATCGGTATATACTTCGGTACCTGTGAGACTGATGCCGAATTTTTCGGGAACAGAGGATACCAATTTCTGCATTTGTTCGGGCAACAAGTATGCCGCTACAAAGCTGTATTTTCTCGAATCCTCATCTTCTGAATAATTGTCTCTGCGCACACGTGAAATCTGTAGCTGTGCGTTGTCAATCTGTCTGACGGTTGGGCGCAATCCAAATAAATTACTGCCCGACTTGAATTTTTGTATATCAGAAGCCAGATAAAGCTCTGCGTTTTTTCCTTTAAGCAAATTCATAAGCTTTTCAAGCTCATCTTCACCGCCAAGACTTTTTAAAGGATCAAATTCCTGCGTATATTCATCGTTAACGCCTGAATCGCTCCAGTTTTTGTACTGAATATTAAATTGCTCTACACCACCGTCAGCCAAAGCATTTACAATTTCTCCCGCCTGCTCAAAGGTAGTTAATGAAACGGGCTTTAAAACCGTCGAAAACAACTGCTTTTGCTCGGCATTTATACTGCCGTATATATCAAGAAACAGCGGCGGTGTACTGCTTTCTTTTTTCTCTGCTCCCTTTTCCTCTATCAGATATTCTCCATATCTGCGGGCCATACCGCTGTAATCCGCCTTGTCACCCGTAAGCGGATAGTAATTGACTGCAACGGAATTGAGTACCTGAGGTTTTGTGTCAAACATTATAAAGGAGTTTCCTCCGTTTTCCACAACACCCGAATGTCGGTCAATGCTGACCGTTTTATAATCTCTTAAGGTAAATCTCGGATATACCGTATTATAACTGCTCGTTTTTTCCGAAATCATAGCATTAACAGTAGAATGAGCATCACCTCGGGAAATCACGGCAAGAAGTCCGTTATCCCCTTTGTTAATGCCGAAAATTGGCATATAAGCCTTTGAGTATCCCGATACGGTCTTGTCGCTGAGGGAAAGGTCAGAGCCGTATACCTGAATGCCCAAATTGTTATAAGCTGTCTTTTTATTGTTGAATTCTATCACCGCTCCCGAACCGTCAGGCACGACGATATATCCCTTTTCCTTTGTAGAGCCTGCGCCGAAGGCTGATAAAAAGTCGGCAGAAAGCACCTTATAATCGCCCTCTTCACGAATTTCGCCCACTACGATTTCCGCTTCAAGGTAATCTTCCTTTAATGTATAACGAACGGGTATGGTAACCTTTATCAAGGGGAAATTATACATAGCTGTAAAGCCTGTGTTTTCGTGATGTACAACCTTTAAACCGCCCGCATCTACGCTGTCAACCTGGCTGTTATAGGTGCTGACAATATGGTTTACCATATCACCGCATTCAATCGTAAGCTGACCACGCATCATATTTTGTACTGCAGGCTTTGCACGTGTATCCTCACTTAAATCCTGCGGAACGCTGTTCCATACAAAGTTATTTTCTTTAACAGTCAGGCTGAAGGCGGCTGTATTCGGTTCAACCGACAGAATCAAATTATCATTTTCAGCAACAACTACGCTCTCCTTCCCCGACAACTCCGTCCCGCTTGCAATTTTGGGAATTTCAGAATAAATCGGTGCAGAAGAAACCGAATCTGAGCATGACGAAAATGACAATACAATGCATACTGTCAACAATACTGCTAAAATTGACCTTTTCATAGCTTCCTCACCTTCTGACCACCTGAACCGTTTTATTGTTTTACAACATAAAACGGTAAGATATTTCTGTATATAGTGTTTTTACAAATGATACTATCTGCTGTACAAGGCTTGTTACCATAAACAACAAAAACAGTAGCAATACAACCCCGACCAAGGTCAGAAGAAGCGACCATACGGTTTTGGTGGCTGTGTACTGATGCATTTCCTTCATACCAAAGAAGAACAGAACAATTGTCCACAAAATTCCGATTGCATTTATAAGCGTTAGAATCATACCTTCGTCCAAACACAGAAAATGACTTACAAATGTGGAAATAAATATAGACATGATAAAGGGTACAAAAGAATATGCTGTGCAGATAAATATTTCACGGTAATGGGCTTCACTTTCAAAAAGAACACACAAAGCCCAGTTTGCTACGGTAAACAGCAGAATAAGCACCACCGCACCTGCAAATACCACTAATAAATTTGTGTCCTGATCGTAAGTGTTAAAACGAAATCCCGTAAAACGTATGCGGAAAATCATAGAAAAACCGACCACTAAAATAAGGAACAAGCCCCAAAGCATAGAGCCGCCGTCCTTAAAACGCAATTCCTCATATCCGCCAATAGGGTGACGGACGGTTGACATTATTTCGGTCATACTTTCGGGTAAGTGGATACGTCCTACTATCTGTACTGCCTTTTTGTGCAGCGGACTTTTTTGCCACAGCAGTAAGAACAGCACACACGCTAATACACCTATAGCCGAGAAAATCCACGCAAGCTTGTTTCTGAACCAGTCCGACCTTATTTCCTTAAACGCCTTTGACTGCCATTCCCTGTTATCTGCAAGGCGGAAGTATTCCGATGCGGATTCGTAATCTCCTGTAAAATATTCGTTCTTGCCGAGTCCTAAATAAGCCGCCTCGTAATTGATGTTTTCCTTTAAGGCGTTTTTCCAGGACTCAGCCGCCGATTCATAATCGCCTGCACTATGCTGACGTAACGCCTGCCTTACAAAACTGCCGAATTCTGTAGGCTTTAAATAGGTCAAATTCTGCTTTTTTCTGTCCAGCACAAGCAAACCGTCATCTAAAGCGGCAACGGCAATCGGCTCGGAAAATGTACCCTCCTGACTGCCGGTACGACCCAGAATAAAGAGCAAATCCCCGTCCTCATCATACTGGAAAATACGGTTATATTTAGTATCAAGACAGCTGATAATACCGTCATTATCGGCCGTTATATCATAAAAGTTGTTATGTACGAATTGATCTCTGTCTCCGAATTCCTTTTCGGCATACAGTACGTTGTTTCCCTTAGGATTGATTTTCCGTATACTGTTTTCTGCCGATTCATAGGGAGAGCAGGCATAGACCATATCCTCGGAATCAATATCAATGCCGCTGTATTCCATAGGCAAAAAACGTTGCATTTTACGGCGCTGTTCAAGGCTCATAAACTGTTTCCAGGTATACTCTATTAAATTCGATAAGGTCATTTCAACCTCATTGCTGCCGAAAAATCCCGAATAATTACCCTCGGCATCATACATTACAGCACCGTAGTACATACCTGCGCACAGCACATATACATTCTCTCTGCTGTCCGCCGCCAAACGTTCGGGTTTGAATGTAACCCCGTCAGGGAATGTGTTCTCCCCCGGACTTACAAGAATTCTTATTACCTTGCCGTTTTTATCCGTAATCAAGACACGGCTGTTTTCGGTATCCGAAATATACAGCTTGTCATTTCTGGCAAAAATTCCTGCAGGCAGTAACAGCTTTTCTTTCTTGCCGCCATTATCAAAAGTATCAATGCTTTTTACAAAGTTTAGTTCTTTATCAAAAACCACTACCCTGCCGTTTCCTGAATCAAGAACGTAAACCGTACCCGATTCGTCAACAGCTACGTCCGACGGGGCAGAAAATCTTCCGAACTCGCCTACTGAAGAAATAATTTTTGCAACCGTGTAGCTATCCTGTATCGGTATTTCCTCGTCCTGATTATCGTATGTATAGCTGTCATACACACCTGCCGATACCGTAATCGTCAATCCTGCAACAAGAATAGCCAGTGCAATAATCGTAACAATAATCCGTTTCAAAACTTACTCCTTAATCCCCGAATACGCCATCGTTTCGATAACATTTCTCTGCGAAAGCAGGAAGGTTATCATCGGGGGAATCATCAGAATTACCGCAGCCGCCGCTGCAGCTCCTACACGAGAGATACCCGAAGCGGAAATCTGCGACATAACCGACGGCAATGTCTTCATTTCCTCACGGTATATATATTTATCTCCGGAATTGTTCCAAAGAGTTTGAAATGAAAAAATAATGAGTGTCAGCCACGCAGGCTTTGTTACGGGCAATACAATTTTCCACCAGATTTTAAATTCATTTGCCCCGTCCACCGTAGCGGACTCAATAATTCCTGCAGGCACCTGCTCCATAAATTGCTTCATCAAAAAGAATCCGAGACTGCCTCCGATTGCAGGCAGAATAATCGACCAGTAGGTGTTTATAAGTCCGAATTCAGCCGTAACAATATAAAGCGGCAAAGCGGTGACATCACCTGTAAAAAGCAGTGACCAGACAATGATATTAAACATTGCTTTAGACCCCGGAAAGGGGAATTTTGCAACAGCAAATGCTGCCATTGAAGCTAAAAGAACATGACCTACAGTTCCAATAAGGGTAATTGTAGCGCTGTTTACAACATAGCGTGAAAAAGGAACCCACAAGGAGTTGGTAAGACCAAAAAGGTCTTTGAAGTTTTTAAAAGTGGGATTCATAACAAAAAATCGGGGAGGAAAACGGAATAACTCCTCTGCAGGCTTTAAGGACTGTACAATGGAATAAACGAACGGAAGCATCATAAATACTCCGAACACAACCAATATAATAAACACAAATACAGTTCCGCCTACGCTTCCGTTAATATTGCGTTTGGACTTAACAGCCGCCACAGTTTCATCTCCTTTTATATGTAAACTTAGCCAAAGCGTTCAAACTCGAATCGGATTTTAAATGCTTTAGCTACGCATTAGTGTGCTTTCTTAATAATCTTCTCACAAAACCGTTCACTAACAGCATAACAACAAACAGCACCGTTCCCAAAGCACAGGCATAGCCCAGCTCATAACGCAGATTTCCGTAGTCCATAATGTGAGTCACTATGGTGTGCGCCGAATAATCGGTACTGGGGAAGCCTGCAAGATCCGAGCAAATCTTTCCTGCCGCAAAGGAGCTTGCTATCTGTATTACCGCTGCAAACTGCAGTTGAGGGCCCATTGAGGGCAAAGTGATGTATAATAATTCCTGAACACGGTTTTTAACTCCGTCAATAGCACCGGCTTCATAAAGAGATCTGTCCACACCCTGAAGTCCTGCAATAAAGGCCAAGAAGCCCGAGCCCAGCGACAACCAGAGCTGCACTATTATAATAAGTGTCATATTATACCTCGGGTCAGTAAACCACTGAACCGGATCGTCTATAATGCCTAATCGCATTAAAAAGCCGTTTGCCATTCCGTACATATCACCGCTGAAGATGTATGTCCAGATAATATATGCATTTCCCGTAATAGAGGGTGCATAAAAAACAAAGGTCAATAATGAACGGATTCCGGGAGAAAACATATTTATAAACCATGCAAAAAGGAAGCACGCCACAAAGCTTATAGGACCGGTCACCAATGCGAAAATAAAGGTATTTTTAACGGCAATAAGGAAAACCTCATCGTCAAGAATCATACGTATATAATTGTCCCAACCGACAAATTTCGGCATAGACATCATATTAAAGCTCGTAAAGCTGAGCCCCACTGCGGCGATTACGGGAATAACCGTAAAAATTGTGAACAGCAACAGAAACGGTGCTACCATTAAGTAACTGTTCCGCCGTTTTTTCATTTCACGAAGAATGTGACCCTTCATTTAAGCAACACCGTCCAATTCTTCCCATTTGCGTGTAATTTCTTTGTTTATATCCTTTACATACAGCAGCATAGTCTCACGTGGGTCATCGCTGTAATAGGTTACTCGCCTGAAGGCGTTTGTAAAGTTGCGGGATACATAATAGCTTGACGGGATAACGGGAATTTCCTTAATAAAATCAAACTGTGACCCGATAATTTTAGTTTCCTCGGCAGACCAGTTAAGGTGTGATACAACTTCCTTGTTTGCAGGGCTGTATCTTCCTGCTACACCCATCATAATTTCTAATTGTCGTCCGTATTTTACCTGCGTTTCGGTTTTAGTAAACCAATCGAGAAAATCCTCTGCCGCATCAATATTCTTTGTCTTTTCAAAGACTATCGCCCCTGTACCCGAGCCCTTTATATAATTAGCCGAAGCCGAGCCGTCTGCCATACCGGGAAGGGGCATCATTGACCATAATCCACGGATTTCGGGTGCGGCAAACTGAATCTGATTTGCTGTAGTATAGGTAGCTATACCCATCGGCATTTCTCCCGTTCTGAAACGGTTGAAGAAATCAAAGGACAAAGGCAAAGAATGGTCTACGAACATATCTGTAATGGTTTCAAAAGCATCTATTGCCTCTTCACTATCCAGAATACAGGTATCAAGCGCCTCGTTATAATAAGAGCCGCCCTTTTGCAAAAGCATTATATTAAATAAATCTGAAGGCACACCCACGTCCATAAGCTTGTTCTGAATTACGGCTACCGCATTGTTGAATTCATCCCAGGTTGTAGGTGGTTTAAGCTTTAAGCTTTCAAAAATATCTGTGCGGTAAAACAGCATAGGAAAGCTATAGGTAAGCGGAATTCCGAATACCTTTATTTTACCTTTTTCGTCTTTTATGCGTGACTGATAGGAGTATGGTACAAACAATTCGCTGTCAAACCGAGCGGAAATTTCCTTATATCTTGACATCTTAGTCACATCATAAAGAATGCCACGTGAGCCTAAAAATACAGGGTCGGTTTCCGATACAAACAAGGCAATATCAGGACCTTCTCCTGCAAGAGTAGCCTCAATAACGCTGGTTTGAACCACATCTATTTCAACATTTGTTTTATATTGCGGAGTAAAGCTCTCGTCAACCATTTCCTTGATAATCTGCGCCTGATCCCTACCCGTCATACACCAAACGGTAATATCTGCCGTCTCGCCGCTACCGAGGGTTGAATAATCCTCAACGAAAGAGCCGATAAGGGCACGTATATGAAACCATAAGGATTTAAAAAATGATGTTTTTTCCACTAAAACAGATTCTCTGTCAGCAGAATAAACCTCAAGACTGTCAAGCTCTAAGGGTTGCTCCTTAATATTCATCATCATTGAGCCCAAAGCGCTTATATTATCCTTAAAATCGGTCATTCGGTTAGGAATGGTGTCAGGCTCCTTTATGAATGCCTCAATCTGTACAATAAGGCGGTCTATTGAAGACAAACCGATTCCTCGGTTACCGCCCGATAATTCGGCTAATTTATCATACGAGCCCTGCAAAAGTGACTTGACATTCCCAAACTGCTCTATTAAGGTAGGAATTTGTATATCAAGGTCATAGTCACGGTACATATCGGGTGAAGCACCCGTAATCATAAACATCTGGCGATAAATAGAGTTTAATTCTTCGAGCGTAACTGCCAGCTCTCGGTTAAGCTCGGCAGTCTCACCGGGGACTACCTCTATACGCAAAGTATGAGTGCCTTTTTCGAGGTAAAACTGATACAGGTCTTTATCCCCCAGGGTTTTAACATACCAATCTGTGTCATAGGGGAATCTTACTGCATTCATTTCAGCGAAAGGCACTTTTCCGTCTATGTAAATGCGGCGACTGCAGAACAGACCGTCAAGAATGTTCTGGCGCACCCTCATTGAAATTTGGTACAAGCCTTCCTCTTTTACCTCAAAGCTGTATTCCAACCACTGTCCGTGGTATTTGAATTTTTCCTGACCGATAGTGTTAAGCCTCATTTTAACAGGGTCCGCAGGTGTTGTCCCCGGTCCGCTTCGGTCATAGGTTGCAAAAAGTGTCGGGTCGGACTTCATACTCGGTTTTTCCGCTTCAATAAAGACCGACTGATTTTTCGTAACATTACTGTTTGAATACTGAGCAATGTATTCCTTATAGGAAATCTGTGGTTCGGCGCCGCCTATAACCACAGCCTTTAAAGCCAATTCGCCCTTTTTCATAGCAAAATCGAGGGTGTGCTTGCCTGCTGTGATATAAAAACGGTATGCATCGTTATAAGCTGAGCTGTTATCACGAAGCTGTTGCTGTAAAAGCTTCTCGGCTTGAATTTGTTGCGGACGGACATTATTTCCTCTTTCGTCCTTGGTTATTTCACCGCTATCCACCCAAGCCGTATAAAGCTCGGTATTTTCAAGCTCACAAAAAGGAGTTTTTCCGTCTATTTTAAGGTCAAGTATAAGTCTTTCTCTGTCACCGTAGGGCATAAATTCGAGACCTATTGTATACCAGCCGTCACGCTTTACAGAAAAGGAAAGACTGTACGGGTTTTCGTCATCAATTATTCTGACCGCTTCGTCTGCTGTTTTATTATTAGCTTTAGCAGTAAATCGGGCAGTTTCATAATCGGAAGACACATCACTTTTGCCATTATTTTTAAGCAAATAGTCTTCGTAACCATCCCCCCGACCTGCGTTAACCGTCAAATCCTCAAGGGTTGCTTCGTTTTTAACCTTACTTTCCTCTGCCGCCGCATTAACGCCCGTAAAGCAGGAAATCAGCATAACACAGAAAAGAAGCAAAGCTAAAATTCGTTTTGAAGCAGTCAAAATAATCACCTCGTCAGTCTAAGATGCGCAAATAATTATTATTTGAACATTTTGTTTGCGCCGTCAACAGCCGTTTGAAGCTTGTTGATGTAAGTACCACGTGTAGTATTCCACGCATCACCCTTATATAACGGATCATATAAGAGGTCATTTATAGTAGTTTGTAATGTAGAATTGAACATATCTATACCAAGAGAAACCAGTTCAATTTTCTGATAGCCGTTTTTATGACCTGCAATATCGTATGTGAGGATATGTGCACAGCTTTCAGACCAACCGTCCTCTATATAGGATGCCTTTACCTCTTCCAGACGCTTGTCGGTCGGGAAATCGTCCAATCTTGTAGCAGTAAGGGTAGCAATAGCACCTATAACATTGCCCGAAGCGGGTATTGAATAACCCGAGGTTATACCGTAGCAATAGTGTGCATCTGCACCTTCATAACGGGGAGGCATAATAAGAGCAAGGTCGCCCTTATCCTTTTTAGCGCTCAAAGCAGGACTTCCGAGAATTGTCCAACGACCTGCAAATGAGAATAACATTTTATCCTGTGCCAAAAGGTCAACGGTCATTCCGTCGTTACCGTCAACATCGGGAACATAACCGAGGGTCTGCTTGGTGTTCATTTTATTAAGAAAAGTACCAAGTGTTTCGTAATTCTTGCCCGTAATCGGATCTAATGTGATTTTTCCCTTAACAGTCTTTGTAATACCTGTTCCCATTGAAGTAAGATAGCAATGGCTCATCAAATGCTGATCCGAACCGAAAACATCAATTTCGCCGTCGCCGTCAGCATCGCCTGCGATTTTTGATATATATTCCTCATACTTGCTCCAGGTCCATTCGCCCTTTTTGTAGAGCTCTATCGGGTCTGTAAGACCTGCCGCACTTACTAACTTTTTGTTGTAAATCATCTCAACAGGAGAATACGCACCCAAAGAAAGTGCATAATAGTTGTCGCCGAGCATATAGTTACTCATAGCACCTACTTCGTCTTTCCAGAGCATATCCTCGAAGTTTACGTAATTGTTAATAGCAACAAATGTACCCTCGTTACACATTCTCGGATACCAACCGGGAAGCTTTTGGGTTTCAATAATATCAGGTGGTGAGCCCGAAGCTATCATACTTATGATACGTGTTGTCTGCTGTTCAAGCGGAATAACGATAGGTTTAAGCTCTACACCATAGTGATTCTTAGCCGACTGGGCTACTCTTGCCCAGGAATTCTTTTCGGGGTCCTTGCCCGTAAAATCGTTATCCACAACAATTTCAACCGTTTTGTCGGTTACATCGTATTTGGGTGCGGCAAGCTCTTTAGTATTAGCTGTCGGAACCTGCGCAGCTGCAGCTTCGCTTTTGCCGTCATTTCCTCCCGATTTTCCGCAAGCCGCTGTTGTCAGAAGCAGAGCGAAACTCAGGACTAAACACCCAAAAGACCTTATTTTTCTCATAATGATTCTCCTTTAACTTTTTTATCAATATATTATAATATCATTAAAAGTAACTGTCAATCAATAATAAATTTAACTTTTTAAGGTTTTCTGTATTTATTTGGAATATCCGTTTCCAAGACTTGTTCTACCGTTTAAGAAAACGTTTTTATCCTGTGTCCACTGACTAAAGTCTGTGGCAATTGCCGAAACATCGGCAGTATCAACGCCGGCGGCGGCACACAGCTCGTAATCCTCAAAGCCGTCTCTTATAGCCTTGGCTCTTAAAGAGGGAACGAAGGTGTTTTCAAGTCCCACATCTTCTCCGGGATAGAATAAAATTCCGTCACCGTTATATACTGTACCCTCTGTTTCGTCATTCAAAGAAGTCCACGGGTCAGAAAGTTCTCCATAATTATCAATCGACCAATACAAAAATCCGTCTACATCTAAAGCGTAATTGATAAATCCGGGGTGTATACGGTAATTTATAAGGGGATAATCCAAAAGGAATTTAGGTGAATACTTATCCTGCGCCAGGCAGTTATATGTCCAGATTTCACAGCCCTTTTCACGAGCCTTGCCAATCAATTCAATATTTGCAGCATAATGCTTAGGCAAGATAGTCCATATATCAACCGCAGGATTTCCCGTACCGTCGTCAAGCAAATCCTCAACGGGCGGAATGGTAATGAGCTGCTTAACGTTAAATTTATGTAAAGCCTTTGCATAGCTTATGATTCCGTCTTTAAGAACATCTACATAATCGTTAATTTCGTCTGCTGTATAATTAAACAACTTCAATTTACTGCTGTGCAAGCTGATTCTTTCCTGAATTTTAGCATCACTCGGAGCTTCCTGCATCGTGGGATTTTCGTTGTCAGCTCCGCTCCATAATCTCAAATTAGCGTTATTGTATCCGTATTTTTCATTCAACGCTTCTTCTTGCTGTGCGTCTATTGCACTTATAAACATTCTGTTTTTTGCGGCTTCTTCAACCTTGAGTGCGTTTGCGGCAGTTCTCGAAATGAAATAACTGCCCTGCACCTGAGTCTGACTAAGGGCAATATCCCAGACCTTTAAATTTATATTTCCTCTTTTTAAACCCTTGTTTGTATTTAATATGTAAACTGCGGTATAATCTCCGGCTTTAGCGTCTGCAGGGATTTTTACATCTATATAAAATGGCTGACAAGCGGTATTATTAAGCTCATAAGGAAAAGCATAAAAACGTGCTGTGCTGCCTAAAGCCTCCCCCGTAGCAGGAGAAACAGCAGGAATAAGCGCATCGGGGATTTCTTCGCTGTAATCCGTAGCTATGTTAGAAGATGTTGGGCTCGGTAGTTTACAGTTAACATAGTGCTCTCTGTAAACCGAAACATTCTCGATGGAGTCTATAACCTCACCCGATTCGCTTACAAAGTCGCTTACTGTTATATTTTTTAATACGGTTGCCTCGTTACTGTCAGTAGAAGCGACCAACTGAAATGCTTCATATTCGCCCTTAGCGGCAAAAAGGGAAAACGAAGTTTCCCCATTGCTTTTACTGTCCTTATATACTCTTGTCAAAGGATCGACCGTCCATACTTCAACAGTATCGTTCTCTAAGCCGCCGTTTAACAAGCCTTGTCTCAGTAAGCTCAAATCAGCAGCATCTATTCCGCCGTCGGAATCAAGGTCGCTTACAGGCAGATAAATATCCTGCGTTAACTGTGCTGAATACTTTTTAAGTCTTACAAGATCCTTTAAATTCAACTGCATATCATAGTTTATATCGCCAAAGGATAATTCGGCTATATCCAAATCATCGAATAGTACCGTTCCCTTAACGCAATCTATCATCAAAACTGCAACAGGAGCTGTACCACCTGCAGGAATGCTGAAGGGTAAGCGTATCTGTGTCCAATCATCAGCTGATTTTACACTTGAAGTCATTAAGGTCTGCTCAGCACCGTCAGAATCGGTATACTTGATTTTTAATTTTGCACCGCCGCCGTCGTAAGCGGTTTCCAAAGCACCGTTTGTTTTTACATAGGCAGTAAGCAGATAGTGTGTATCGGCTTCAAAGCTGTATATTGGCTGATACATCTCATTTACTGCATTGATGTTTTCCGAATAGAAGGATACGGCTCTGTCACCTGTATGTACGTCTTTGGTTTCAGTTATTACCGTACTGGTAGTGCCGGTTGTTTTCCAATAATCGAACGCACTGCCGTTACCTTCTTCAAATCCCAGATTGTAAAGCGGCTCATAGGTTACTGTATCCTGACTTCCCGTATATTCTGCTATCGAAATATTATCAAGATAAACTACACCCGTCATACCGTACATATAGAAATCTATATCCCAGTTCTTATCAGCCGAAAGCGTGCCTGCATTTACTATTACAGATACCTTCTGCCAGGGACCTATATCGGTAAGACTATCAGACTGCAAAGTAGTTGTGCCGTCTGTTACTCTGAGGCTTGCACAGCCCCAATCTCTCTTATCCCAAGGAGCATTATCGCTGTATGTAGCCCTTGCATAGGCGGATATTATGTAATTCTTTTCTGTTTCTGTGGTAAAATCCAAGGTCTGCTTTAATGAAGAACCATTATTAAGATTGGATTTGGATATTACTGCTGCCTTGCCGTCAAAGCCTGAATCACTTTGAGCTAAGGTATTTTCGCCTGCATCACCGTCATTGGGATCCCAAGTCCAGCAATCAAAGCCCTTTTCATCAAACACCTCAAAAGAGTCATTCGCAAAGGAGTCAATCTTGCCTATCGCCTTAATGTCAAGAGCATCTACATAGTATGTACCCTTTACGCAGTTAGACTGAACATAAGCCTTAACATTAGTAGCACCTTCGGGAATTGAGAAATACAAGGCTATTTTAGTCCAATCGCCTGCCTGCTGAAAAGAGTCGGCAGACCAAAGGTTTTGTACTGCACCGTCAGAATCATTATACTGTATGCCTATACGCAAGCCTGCACCGCCATACTGAACGCTTGTAGTTGTGGCTTTGGCATAACAGCTGAACAAATAACGGTTTGAGCTACTAAGTCCCTTAACCGACTGATTAACGTTAACCACCATATCGTGATTAGTGCTGTTAAAGTAAAGAGAATTTGTTCCCTCATAAGCAGTATCAGAAGTGATTTCACCCATAAATATGTCGGTTCTGCCGTCGTGTGTCCATTCGTATACGTCTGTACCTGTGCCGTCCTCAAAACCGCCGTTATACAGATATTGCGGTTCTTCTTCCTCGCCGTTATACTCCATAACAGAAGCATCATCTATGTAAAGACGACCTCTTACAGCGTACATAAAGATTGAAAATGTAAGCTTTGTTACATTATCGGGTATGGCATCAGCTTCGATTATGCAGGATACCTTACGCCAGCTTGTTACCGATTTAATACTCTCGGAAACTACATTAACGCTACTGTCATCGGAATGAACATTAAGGTAAATTCCGTTTGCCCAGCCTGCGGCATCAAAAACGCCCGTCTCGTCCCCATTAGACTTAAGCCAGACCGAAACACGGTAGCTCTTATCAGGGTCAACAATGAACTGCTGCTCAACAGCCGCCATACTTGCGTTATCTATACTGGTAATCAATGCGGCTTTTTCCCCGCTTAAACCCTTTGTAGCAGAGAGTGTACGGGTGTTATCTCCCGTAGCAAAAAAGCTCCAATCGTCAAACTTACCGTTTTCGGCATCATAGCTTTCAAAGTCTGCATTCAAAAGCACTTCATCTGTTGTGGCACTTATTGTCATACCCGTAACCGAAAAGCAGGATACAACTAATGCCATACAAAGCAATAACGAAACCAGTTTAAATTGTTTTTTCATCGTCAAAACTCCTTTTTAATTTTGTTTAATAGGGGTTGCCGTTTTTATTTTGGTAAGCAAGATAAATTTCTCGCTTAAATACTCCTTAGTTTTCCAACGCCTGATAGAGTGTGCTTCTCATTTCGACCCAGTCTCCTACTTTAATGGTTGTCATTTTTTTAAAGGGTATCTGGTTCATATTCTCGTTGAAAAAATTATTGAAATCACGGTTTATAATAATTTTATCATATATATTCTCTACGGTCTTTTCATCTCCACGCTTTTTCACCATTTGGAGCAGCTCGAAATCCTCAATAGCACGCTTGAGCATTTTATAACGAAGTGTCAAAAGCGGCGACATATCCCCTGCAGGGTAAACGAAGTTCGTGTCTCCCGCCGCAAACATAGAATACCGAATATCCTTTCTGGGGTTTTCGGGCCAAACGGTATAGTTCCAACGCAAAAGCCCTTTAAGTCCGCAAAAATGTGTAAGAACTGCAATATATCTCGTCTCCAAAAGATTGCTGTGCAAATATGTATTCGGAGCTTCGGGCGAACAACATACATACCACACAAAATGACGCTCCATATCATTTTTTACAGCTTGCGAAAAATCGTTGTACTCATTCATAAAGCTCAAAACCGACGGAGCAAAGTTTTTGATTCTTTCTTTAAAAGAATCGTAAAACTCATATTTCCCGATTGCACTTTTATATTTAAAGCTGGGGGCAAGCTTGCATATTCTGTCAAAGCTCACTTCAAACGCTTCCTTTTCCCAAGGCTCGTCAGCAGTTACACGCACCTTTTCTATCCAGCCCATTTCTATAAAATGATTCTGCAACGATACAATATAATTCTCTATATCCTTCGCCTTGTGCATATAGCTGTATGTCCCGTCAGGATTCTTATAACGTATACGCAATACGTCGCAATAATCGGTATAATTGTAATATCCGTCGGTCACGGATTGCCAGTTACCCAAAAGACCGAAAACCTCAATTTCCTCATCAATGCCGTATTCCATACAAAGCTTGATATAGCGGTCCATAACCGAATAATCAAATGAATAGGTACGATTTTGATTCTTTTTAACGCTGATCATTGAATATTCAAAAAGATTAGAGGGTGTGTCCTTGTTCTGGAAACAGCGCTGACCGCACCAGGGTATCTCAGAAGCAACAACGGTTATTGCACGCTGACCCAAATCGGACAGGGTTTTTATGTACTGCTCTATTATCTTAAAGTGTTCTTCGCTCCACAATGTCACTTCGGCTTTTCTGGCAATATTTGAATTGTGTTGCCATAAATCCAGATAAAAATCCCGTTCTTTAGCGTTCGGCAAGCAAATGTTATTAACCTCTATACTATATGTAAGCTCGCCTAACAGTTCTTCGTCACCAAACATACTCGAAGTGTATATTTTAATTTTTCCGCAATATTTCTTTGCTTCAATATCGGAAGAAATCGGTATTTCAACATAAATCGAATGCGGTATATTTTCCTTTATTTGCACTACCGGCTGTCTTAACAGTGCATCGGCATAATAAAAGGGTGTGTCATCACGGTGAATATCAAGATGTGACAACGTAGCCTCAAGCTCGCCTATGTGGGATAATCTTATATTATTTACGTCCTCCATTTCCGAAAACCAAGGGTGAACACCTGTGTTTATAGCGGTTGGAGTATCACTTAATACCACTATTTGAAAAGCCGCCGTACTGTTCTTGCAGGCGGTCAGCTCCACCTTGCGCTTTACGGGAACAAAATTGTGCTTGGTGTAATCCTCACTTATACACAGCTTAAAGCTTTCGTCTTCTATGGCAAATACTGTTTCCATACAATAACTCCTACAAAATCATTATCGAAATTCACTAAATTATAACAATTTCTCATTAAAATCTATATAAATTATAACATACACTTGACAAAAGTACAATCGTACCTTTATAATTGTAATATATACTATTTTGTCTTTTTCGACTTGCACAATAATAACATTTTCACAAATTACTACTCTTTTTTATAGTAAATTAAAGGTTTTTTATTGCACATTTTTTACTTTACAAAAATAATGTAACAAAAAAATCCCTCTGAGTGCAAAAAAATATATCATACATTTTTAACTTTTTTATAAATTCCAATTTTTGTAGAAACATAAGGTGACAAGAGTTGAACTTGTTACCCTAAGCGAGGTAATCTTATGCATACGCAATACGAAAACATAATTCCCACTGACGACAATCTGAAAATTTCCTGCCAGAAGTCCGATAATATCAAACTTCTTTTAGAGTATATGCACATACATGACGAAGCCGAGTTTCTGTATATGCTGAAAGGGTCGGTCTCTGTTATTATAAACGATACCGCTCAAACTGTTGAGGCGGGCAATGTTCTTATTATAAATCGCCTTGTCCCCCACTATTTTTATGATTTTGCAGACCGCTCCGAATATATACTCTTTCACTTCAAGCCTCATATAACCTATGACAATAAAAAAATCAATATAAAATATTTGGAGCCCTTTTATCACACAAAATCCTTTACATACCATTTAGCAAACAACAATTACGGCTATACTGCGGATATTGCGGATTGTATTAAGGAAATATATCAGAATTTCAACCAGGAGTTTGCCTACGAACTGATTATACAATCCCTGCTGATTAAATTGTTGTACCTGCTTAATAAAAACAACGTTTTCTCTGCTACCGCAAAAGAAGCCAACGTGAAAACAAAAGCCACAAAAAGAATTGCAAGCCTTCAGAAATACATTTACAATCACTACGCCGAGGAGCTTACTGTTTCCTTTGCCTGCGAGTTTTCACAGCTTGATTACCATTATTTTTCAAAATTCTTCAAGCAGGAGACGGGCAAAACCTTTGTTGAATACGTAAATATGATAAGACTTAACCAGGCACAGAAAATGCTCACCCAAACAACACTCACGGTGCATTATATTGCCCAAAGCGTCGGTATACCGAATGTGACCTACTTCAACCGACTTTTTAAACAGCATTGCGGGAAAACCCCAAAAGAATACCGTGATGAAACAAAAGGCCAAGTATAAAACACAAAAACGCTTTGCGTAAATATTTAGAATTAAGGAGGTAAAAACATTGACTTATAAAGAAACGCTATCCTGGATTCTCGATCACAAGCACATGGGTGAAAAAGAATATCAAATAAACATTGATTTTGTCCACTCACTCGGCAAAAAATGTGATTGTGTCGGGTGGAGTAATCTTGATATGGAAGACCCCGATGCAGAAAAAGTACTTGACGCAATAAAACGATTTTGCCGAAAAAACCGTTGTACTTCCCGAGTATGTTATAAAAGAGAATTTACCGAATACACAAGCGATTGGTTTGAGCTTAAAACCACTTATTTTAAAGACGAAACTATTGCCGATTTTAAAGACTTAATCAGCGAAACGGGTGAGCAAATATCAATTGAAGTAATTCGTGCTTATCACGAACACGAGCATTCACCTAAAGAAAGGGTTGGAATATGCGTGCCCGAACGCTTTAGAAATGCGTGTTTGAAAAACGACATTAAAAATATTGACTTTTGTTGGGTTGAGGACAAAGGAAAATATAAATCGGAACAGTATTTTCGCATCTATCCTCACGCATTGATACCACAAATCGCCTGTGTGAGTTCCAATAAATTAACTACTTCCCAAATCAAATCACTCGGTGGCTTTTTGCCGAAAATCAACTCCGTATTTTCCGAATTGCAATTTATTGATTTACAAGAGTGTTATTTAGCAGAAGATTTGCCTTCAGGCGGTATTGCCTATGTATATAAAAAACCGACCGATTCTAATAACGGTCACAACAAAATTTTAATACACAAGGATACTGCTAAATTATTGATTCGTGAAAAAGCGCTTAGACAGAGCGACCTCATCTTGGCTTGTGTTTTAGATACCTGCCCAAAAGGATATATACTCGAAAAAACGCAAATTAAGCCTAAACCCACAATTGATTACATCGATAAAAGTCTTGTATCTTACAAGAAACTGATAAACACCGAGCGTCCTGTTCGGAGCATAACCGAAAAAGATGCTCTCAAAATTTTAAGAAAAGCCAAAAAGCTACGAAAAGATGATTTTGCGAAGAAACTCAGTAATGACAAACCGGAAAATTTATCGGATGAATATCAAATGTTGGCTCCTTATTATCAGATAACCAATGGTGGTTTTCTTTCCGATGAGTATAAAATGTTATCCTACGAAAAATCTATTGTTTCAACAAAACAATTTTTTAGCGATTTAGAAAAAGAAGAATTATTAGTACCCAAACCCATCGGAACGGTATTTGCAGAATCTATTGACGGAGATGCTATACTTATACAAAAAGGCGGCAAGGTTATACGTTTCAGCCACGAAGAACCTACAATAATAAACGAATGGAAAAGCATTGCTCAATTCTTTTTTGATGCTTTAAATGATTACGAATAACGCATAACAGCGAGGTGAAGTTCACCTCGCTGTTATATTTTTACCTATTAAATTATTTCATTTATTAAAGTTTTAAACAAACGGCGGCGATTCGCTTTGCCGATTCCGCTAATGATGACAGTACCGCATATTCCTGCGGCGTATGAATTTTATCTCCCGCTACACCGATTGAATCTATGCAAGGAATTCCGAATTCCGTTACATCTGCCGCATCGGAGCCGCCAAGGCTCTGTCTCGCAGTAAGCTCGGGCAAGCCGCAAGCTTTGTATATCTCATTCATTTTTTCAAGCAGCTTAAAATTACGCTCGGTTTTCTCCATAGCAGGACGATAGCATATTTCGGTTATTTTACAGGAAGTGCCGTCAATATAAGCCTTTTTTGCAACTCTTTCAAATATTTCCATGCCCTTTAATAGCTCGTCTTGAGTGCTGAAACGTATTTCCGCCGTAAACGAACAAAAATCGGGTACCGTATTAGCCGCCGTTCCGCCGTTTATTATGCCGCAATTAAAGATAAGTCCGTCCTTATTTTTCATTTTTTCAAGCTCTATTATTTTATAAGCGGCTTCTCGGATAGCACTTGCACCACCCTCAGCACAGCGTGAAGCGTGTATTGATTGACCGAAAACCTCAAAAAGGTATCTTGAAATACCCTTTCTCCACAAAACTGCTGTATTCCCTCTTGTGCTTTCGCAATTCAGAAAGGCTTCGGAATCAGCCGCCGTTTTGCATATATAATTTATGGTTGCTTTGTCACTTAAAGCGCTGTTTACTTCCTCGTCGGTCTGCAAAAGCAAACGTATAGGGCGGTCAGTAAACCCTACTTTTTTAAGAGCTGTCATAGCCATAAGTGCGGCTACTGTTCCACCCTTGCAGTCCATAACACCCGGTCCGTAAATGTTATTTTCGTCCATTCTCACAGCGGGTGTGCCGAAAGAGCCTAAGGGGTGAACGGTATCAATATGACCCGACAGCGTAATCGGCTTTTTATCGGCTTCACCGTTCATTGTAATGCAAACACAGTCACCCACGCACTCCTGCTCGAATTTTTCCACATTCCAGCCCATACGCTTTGCATACTCCGCAAAATAATTGCCCACCGCATCAACGCCCTTTTTATATTCGGTAGGACTTTCAATGTTGCTTACATCTTCCCAGATTTTTATAAACTCTTCGTTTATAGAATCAATTTCATTAAATAATTCTTTAGTCATTATTACCTCTATCCTCTTTAATAATGATTCTACTATTTTAATGTATATGCTGTAAGATTTATCTTTTCGTCCTCAAAAATATCCAGCTTTTGGAAGGTAATTGTGCGTTCCTCTTCGGGCAAAAGCGAGAAATAATTATCCGAAAAGAGAT
Source organism: Acutalibacteraceae bacterium (assembly GCA_045540835.1). Taxonomy (GTDB): domain Bacteria; phylum Bacillota; class Clostridia; order Oscillospirales; family Acutalibacteraceae; genus UBA737. The sequence continues at coordinate 34,064 of JAZQHX010000029.1, forward strand.
AATCGCCCTCAAATTCTACCGCATGGACATATTTTTCCGCCTTTACGGTTATGCTGTTTTCTGTACGGTTTAAAATCTTTACATTTTCGGTGCAATCGGTAATACTGAGACTTCCGTCCTTATAGAATGCGGTATCCTCCAGACCCTCGGTTATAATTTTGCAAACAATCAAATTGTCCGACGATACTTCCCAAGGTAGTTTATAACTATTTGCTGAATAACCGTCGCAGTCAATCTCAAAGTCACAGCTGTCCTTTACCGTGTAGCCATTGTTCCTGCTTAACAAAAATGCCCTTAAATTAACCGAAATTTCCTTTTCTTGTAAATTGGAAACAAAAGCGTTATAGCCCTTTTCGTTTTTGGTAACCGATGCATTTACCCATTTTGCGCACCGCATAAAAGCATAGTAGGACGCCTTTGGCATCGTGTAATAATCTACAAACGACCACCCGAGAGCGGCAGGCCAGCAGTCGGGGAACATCCAGAAAACAAGACCGTTG
>JAZQHX010000030.1:0-3540 GCA_045540835.1 Acutalibacteraceae bacterium
CCTTCAAAGATTGAGTATACCGATGCTTTCAAGCCTATAAGTGTTGAAATTTTACCCTATTTCGGAGCTACATTTAAAGGAAACAACGGTTATATGCTCGTTCCTGACGGCAGCGGCGCCGTAATTGAGTTTGACAACGGAAAAACAGGTGTTAATTATTACGAAAAGACAGTATATGAAGTAGATAACATCTTAAATGAGGATACCTCAAGAGGTAATATACAGCTCACTTCTTTGCCGTTTTTCGGTTTATCGAGCGAAAAGGGTAGCTTTATAGCTTCGGTTGATGACGGATATGAGGGTATGCTTGTTTCTGCCGAAGTTTCGGGCAGTAATACTTCATTTAACCGTATCGCCCCCTCATTTACACTTTTTTCGAGCGATATGTTCACTTTCTCGGCTAATAAGCTTGATACATATTTAAAGTATTCCGATAAAATATTCTCGGGTAAAATAACAGTGAACTATATGTTTACCGAGCCTGAATCTTCATATAGCGCTCTTGCAGGAATTTATAGAGAGCATTTGAAAAAAATCGGTGTTTTAAAGGATAATACCGATAAAAACAGCAATATGAATATTTCCTTTATAGGCACTGCCGAGGTAACAAAAAGCTTTTTAGGTATTCCGTATAAGTATATGGATGCTTATACTACTGTCGAGCAGGCAGGGGAGATATTAGATAAGCTTGCTTTGGAAAATGCCGATGTAAGACTTACAGACTTTTTAAACGGAGGCAGTACTCAAAACAGCGTTACATCGCTTAAACTGCAGGGCTCTGTCGGAAATTTAAGTGATATAAAGGATTTGTACGGCAAAAGCAGTAACACATATTTATCTATGTTTGCTCAGTACGAAGCTGATGCCGATAAATCCGATTCGGCTATATCCATAAGCCAGGAGGTTGCTTACAGACTTAACTATAGCCTGATTAACGGCAAAAAGGAAACACAGAAATATTCCTGCCTTTTGTCACCGTCTTTGATGGAAAAATTCTCGGGTAAGATAGTAAGCAATGCAGAAGATAACGAAATTAAAGCAATAAATCTGCGTGATTTAGGGTATGAGCTTAACAGCGATTTCAGGGAGAATTCCGAGCTTGACAGGCATCAGTCCAGAGTAGCCGCACAGAAATATATGCAAAATTTGTCGAAAAAGGTTAAGCTTTCGGTAGAAAAGGGCAGTATATTCGCACTTCCCTTTGTAAACAAAATATGGGATATTCCTATGGATTCGAGCAACTATCATATAGAGGATTATTCTGTACCCTTTTACCAGATGGTAATAAGTGGAAGTGTGGCATATACATCAGCACCCATAAATGACGGCTCGCAGGTTAATTATGAGTTTTTAAAGTGCGTTGAATACGGCGCCGAGCCGCAGTTCGCCCTTACATATAATGATTTAGACAATATAAATTATTATAAAGAGGATTATTACGGCTATAATTATGAAAACCATATTGATACAATCAAGAAATTATCGGAAAGATTCAGTACAGTAGTAGATTCTACGGGTGGTAGTGTTATAATCCGTCACGAAAGCTTTGACGGTAAGACGGCTGTTACAGAATATGAAAACGGTGTAAAGATTTACGTTAATTATACCGATAAAAATCAAAAGATGCAGGGCAACAATATTCCCGCACGGGATTTTGTAATTATTAAGTAAAGGAGAACGTTATGAAAAAGTTGAATAAAAAATCGTTTTCCTTAGAGCAAAAGGATTCAATAAAGGGATATATATTCCTGATTCCTTTAATTGCAGGACTTATTTACTTCTTTTTGATTCCGATTATCCAGTCTTTTATCTTCAGTATTGGTGATGTTTCAACCGGTGTCGGAGGATATGACGTTAAAATTAAGGGATTTTTCGCCTATAAAGATGCCCTTTACAGCCACACAAGTTACAGACAAACTGTTGTGGAAGCAATTCTTACGGTGCTTAAAAACACCCCCTTTATTTTAATTTTCAGCTTCTTTATTGCTTCGATTCTTAATCAGGAATTTGTGGGCAAAATGGTATTTCGTGTTATTTTGTTCTTGCCGGCAGTAACCTCGCTGATAAATAATGCAGGCAGTACAATGGATACGAGAATGAATGCATTTTATAATTATAAGGATACTGTTGGTGACGGTGCTGTATCGGTTGCGACACAGTTTACGCAGTATATGAATCAAATAGGCTTCGGTGAAGGCGTGGTTGATTTTATAACCGAAATTTTCAATATGCTTTACGGTGTTGTTGATGATTGCGCCTTGCAGATTCTTATTATATTCATAGGTATGCAGGCAATTTCTCCTGCACTTTATGAAGCCGCTAATGTTGAGGGTGCTACGGGCTGGGAGAGCTTCTGGCTTATAACCTTCCCGATGGTAAGCCCTATGGTATTCGTTTGTGTTATTTATACTATAGTAGACTCATTTACAACAACCTCAGGCGGAGTTATGACCCTTATTACAGAAACCTCATTCGGCAGCAGTCTTAACCTTGCACTTGGCTCGGCAATGGGCTGGATTTACTTCCTTATAGTGGCGGTAGTACTTGGTCTTATAACATTCCTGTTTTCAAGGTTTGTTTTCTACTACGATTCGTGAGGTGCGGAAAATGAATAAAAAAGTTACTCGCCTTATGAAACGCAGGGCAACAAAATGGCTTTGGTCGGCTATAAGAATACTGTTTTTGTTAGGTGTATCCTATGTAGTGCTTTATCCTTTGCTCACAAAGTTAGTACTCGCATTTATGGACTACCGTGACCTTACCGACTATACAATTATCTGGGTACCTAAGCATTTTACCTTTGATAATATTACCGTTATAGCAAAGATTCTCGATTACGGTAAAGGACTGCTTAAAACAATAGGAATTTGTACCCTTGTAGCAGGACTTCAGGTTTTTGTTACTACAATTTCTGCCTACGGTCTTGCAAGATATAAGTCAAGGCTCAGAAGTATTATTTTTGCGCTGGTTATAGCTACACTTATAATTCCGCCGCAGACCTATCTTGTAAGTCTTTATACACAGTTCAAAAACTTCGACCCGTTCGGTATTGTAAGCGCATTTACTAATAGCGAAAACGGTATTATAGATACGGTTTTTGTGTTCATTATGCTTGCAATAACGGGAATGGGAATAAGAAGCGGGCTTTATATTTATATTGAGAGACAGACCTTCCGTGGCCTTCCTAAGGAGCTTGAAGAAGCAGCACGTGTTGACGGTGCGGGTATGCTCTCTACCTTCTGGCGTATAATGCTTCCAAATGCCCGACCTACGGTAGTTCTTTGCTTTATACTGTCCTTTATCTGGCAGTGGAACGATACCTTCTATACTTCGCTCTTTGCTCCTGGAATAGATACTCTTTCGATGAAGCTCGGTACTCTTACTGTTGATGTTGCCGAGTATCTGGGTGGCTGGAGCATTGTTGGCAGTTCACGTTCACAGCAGCTTATCAGCGTTGGTGCATTTATGTGTATAATACCGCTTGTGCTTTTGTTTATACTCTGTCAGCGTTTCTTAAGTCGGATCGTAGCCATGTCGTTC
>JAZQHX010000031.1:0-7859 GCA_045540835.1 Acutalibacteraceae bacterium
ATGGGTTCGATCCCCACCGTCTCCACCAGAAAAAACGGCGTGTTTAGGCACGTCGTTTTTTCAATGAAATTCGTTCCTGCGGAACGAGTGAAATATTACTTCGTAATATGAAATAGCTGCGCTGTGAAATATTTGCTTCGCAAATGTAAGGTAACGAATTTTATTTCACATTCGGCGTAGCCCGAATATTTCACAATCCGTTAGGATTATTTCGTATTTTCCGCACGGAAAATATTTCATTAAATAGACTCCACTATATATAAAAGCATCGAAGTTTTTTGACTTCGATGCTTTTGTGGTTTTACTCTTATTTTACGGTATTTCGGATTCGAGTATTTCGCCTGCAGCTACCTTTTCAAGGTATTTTACAAATTTGTTTATTGCTGCCGAGGTGGTTTTACCCATATCAATTCCGTCTACCGTGTACTGGTAACGGCTGGCGCCGCTGCGGCGGAACTCTATTGTACTGTTTTTATAGTTCTTTTTGTTAAATACGAACTCAATAGTAACTTCGGGCTTGCTGTTTAAGGCTTCAACTGTATAATCGGAGCAGCTCATAGAAATGAAATACTGGTACAGATACTGGAAGCTGCTACAATCTATCTGTTTGCCGTTTACCTTAATTATAAAGGAATCCTCCGATTCGGTATCGGAATTTTCTTTTATACTAAAGATGTATTCTTTGCCGTTTGCCGTAACGTTAAAGTTCTTAAGGTCGGCAATGTTGTAAAGGCTAATCCAGGAAGCGTAGAAATCAATTTCGGTGAATTCCATTAAGTCGGACAACACTACCTTGCCTTCACCACCCGACAAATCAGTAGAAGCGGCAACACGGCTTATAACCTTAGCACCGTCTGCTACAACTGCGCAGTTGCCGTCGTTCTGGAGCTTGAATTTATAGGTCATTTTTTTGCCTAAAATATCAATAGTTGCGGTAAAATCAGGCTTATTAAGACCGTATTTTTTAAGGTTTGCGTCGGAAACACCAAAGGCGTAAGCACCGTCAACACTCATACCGCTCTTGAAAATAGAAACAATATACTCTGCGTTTTCTGCGATGCGCTTAGAGGGTGATGTTACAACGTATCCGAGCATATTTGAAAGTTCCTTGTTAGAGTTGGTTTCAAATACCACGTCGCTGTCAAAATTCTTACCTCTTATAGTCAGCTTATCGAAAAATGCAAGCGTTCCGTCTTCGCCCAGATAATCGTCTGCTCCGTCGGGTGCTTCATAAGCAGGGGTTGAAACGGTAGCATCAAAATCAAGGGCTGTAACGTTTGCTAATTCGTCAACATATCCGCTTTCAAGCAGGAAAATCTTGTCCGAATCGGACAGCTTTCCGTAATAATTTCCTGTAAGCGAATCGGCAACATCACCTATTGTAAGGGTGTATTTATCACCGTTTTTGAGTACGGCGGTTGCGGTAACGGTAGGCTTACTGAGTCCGCACTCGGAAAGGGACAAGCCTTCGATTTCACGTACCGATTCAATTGTACCGAACTGACCTACAAAGTTTCCTACCGAGCTTGTGCTGATGTAGGACTTATCTACACCGTCAATATACCAGGTGGTAACCTCGGACTGGGAAGAAGTAGTGTCGGACGAGGTGTTCTCATCGGTTGCTTTTTCGACTTTGGAATAAAACTTAATTGTACCCAATTCATTTTTAACGGTAAGGGTTTTCATATCGTCGCTTTGGGTTTCTTTCAAAGCGGTAGGCTGGTTATCGGGAAGTGAAATGTTGGCGTTTTCGTCCTGCTTTTCGGGGATAAACTTAATTACCGCCCAGGTTCCTCCGCCGAGAATAGCCACCGCCAGAATACCTGCTATTGCTTTAAGCAGATATTTTTTCTTTTTATTGTTAGCTACGGTTTTATGCTCCGCAGGAGCGGAGAAAACGGTGGAAAACTCGTCTTCGGGGAAGCTTTCTGTTTCCACGTTTTCTTTTTCTGTAATTTTTTCGTTTTCGGGAATATTACTCATAATTAAGCGTTCTTTCTCCTGATATAAATGAAGATGGATACTGCTATTGTAAGCAAGGGGATAATCCACATAAATATAAGACGCATATTATTAGCGGATTTTTCGGTGATTTCGCTTGCAAAGCTTTCGTTTTCAATATACTTTGAAGTAAATACTATGCCACTATCGTCAGCTCCTGTTGAGCGTTCGGTAACAGCCATTGTAAGGGGTTGGTTAGATGCGTTTGCTGCGAATTCGGAAAGTACATTTATAAAGTCTGCGCTTGAGAACACTGCAACCTTGCTGGCGATAAGCTCGTTATCGTCATTATAGGTGCTCTTTGTGGACAGAATAGAGGTGCTGTATGTCTTGGGAGTAGCATTTTTAGCTCCTGCCCAACCCGAATTACTGCCCTTGGGAGCAGTAACGGTTGTTTCCGAGGTTTGTGTAAGTGAGGTTACGGTTATTCCGTTTTCGCTTTCAAAGCCTGCATACATAGGTACATTGGAAGATGAAATGCAGGTATTTATTTCGCTTAACAAATCGTCCTTTTGAGTAGAAATTGAAAGAACGGTTGTATTGTCATCAGGTATTGCTATAAGCTGTTCCTCTGTTTCGTACACAACACCGTCCTCCATTACAATGCCCCATTGATTGAGGAAATCGTAAAGGTTGGTAAGGTAAGGAGCGGAGGCGTTTGCAAAAACCATAAGTCCTTTATTAAGCTTTCCGTTGTTATCAAGGAATTCCGACAGCGCATCAAGCTCTGCACCCGAAAAATCCTTATTGGGAGCTACGATAGCTACGGCATCAAGCTCGTCGGAAATTTTGCTTATTATCTTGTCCTCAATTACGGTGTATTCGTAGTTATTATCCTTTAAAAGTTTTAAATACTCGCTGTAATAATCCTCGTCGCTGTGACCTGTGATAAGACCAACCTTTTTGATTTTATCGGTCTGCACGTATGATATAGCGCTGGTTACTGCGGTTTCGATGTTATTACCCGTAAGGTTATAAGCCGACATACCGTACATTGCGGCATTGGAATCCTCATAAAGGCTGTATATATCCTTATAGCCTAAGGTTTTATACTTTTTAACATCGTATTTTTCGTTTTCATAAGTTCCCTGCGCTACGATTATATCACCGGGATAAAGCTCGGTTGCATTAAAGGTTGATTTGATTGCGGAAAATTCTGTGCTGTAATAATCAACGAATTTTACGTCAATTTTTTTGTTGTATTCGCCGTACTTTTCAATAAGGGTCAAGGACTGCTTGTAGTAGTCGGTGTCGGGCACATCGTCCTGACTATACTGTGCGTTATCGGTAACCTGGAATGCTGCCTGAGCTACATAGCTTATATAGCTTGTGTAGTTTTCCTTTGAGGCGCAAACGATAATCATTATATCCTTATCTACACCTTTAATATAATCAATATTCTCTTTGCTTATGGAGTTGTCGGCATTTTTAGACATATCAAACTCTAAAATGAATCTGTCCGACAAGGCGGCTGTAAGCACGTTAAGAATTATAGCGCCTATAATAACTGCGGCGGTTATTGCTAAAGAATAGCTTCCTTTTTTAAGGAATGCCTGATTTTTAAGCTTTTTAGGTTTTTTTGCCTTTGGAGCTTTCTCTTTTTTAGCCTTTTTTTCGCTTTCTGCGGCTTCGGCTGTATCGGAATCTTCTTTTTCTGCAGTTTCTTCGGTTGCTTCAAGAACTTCTTCGATTTCTACTGCTTCTTCATTAAGCTTCTTTTCTTCACTCATCTTTGTTTCCTCCTTCTTTTGATTTTTATGACCATCTACGTTTTTCAAGGGTGCGTACACTCAGGAAAACAAAGACGAATATAAGACTGAACAGGTATACAACGTCCGATACCGAGAATATGTTTGAAGCAAACTCGTTAAAGACGTTTACAAGGCTCATTTTTTCGAGTAATGCTACAACAAAGCCGAGGAATCCTGCCCACAGCTTTGAGAAAAAGCCTTCAGCACCTGTGGGAACGGTGATGTAGCTTGCGAAAATTTCCATAACCATTATAGCAACGTTAGCAAGCAGGCTTAGCATTGCGGCAATTGCGGGGCTTTCGGTCAAAGCTGAAAACAGCATACCGATAGCTATCAGCACTCCGCCGAAAAGAAACGCACCCAAAAGCGCATATAAATAGGTAAGAACATTTACTTCTATAAGGCTTGCGAATATTATTTCAAAAATAATTGTGGGTGTGAAAGCAATTGCATAAACCGCAAAGGCTGCCAAATATTTGCCCAGTACTATATTTCCTACCTTAACGGGAGAGGTGAGTAGTATCTGGTCAACCTTCTGACGTCTGTCCTCACTCATAAGGCGCATTGTAAGCACCGGCAGAATGAATGCGGCTATAATGGAAGTGCCGGTAATACAGCTTGCAATATCGGGTGAGCCATAGCTGTAGCTTGAATGGAAAAACATACCTAAAAAGAAGAAGTATGCCGCTAAAACTATGTATCCTATGGGCGTGGTAAAATAGGACTTGAATTCTCTTTTAAATATAGCAATCATTTAGTTTTCCTCCTTTTCGGTCGCCTTTTCGGTTTCTTCGGGCAACTCGAATTCAATATCGGCTACATCCTCTGCTTCGGTTTCGTTCACTTCGGCAGTATCAGCGCCCAACATCTTTCTTACCTCGTCATTGTCAGCCTCGGTAAGGCGGAGGAATACCTGTTCAAGCGACGCCCTGTTAGAAGCTAAGGACAGCAGGGTTTTACCTCTTGATACAACACGTTCAAAAACGTCCTTACGAATATCGAATCCTACCTTGGGTTCGATAAGGAAGTCGGTTGTGCCCTCCTCTTTAGTACCTAAGGATGTTACGTTTGCAACACCTCTTACTGTTGAAAGCGGTTCGAGCATTTCCTTTTCCTTAGCGGCAATACGTGCTACCAAGGTGCGGTCGGTTGAAAGCTTGTCCGCAAGTCTTTCGGCTGTATCGTCAGCAATTATCTGACCACGGTTAATGATTATAACCCTTTTACAAACCTCCTGAATTTCGGAAAGTATGTGGGAAGACAATATAATTGTATGATTTTTTCCGTGCCTTGAAATAAGGTTGCGGATTTCTATAATCTGCTTGGGGTCAAGACCAACCGTGGGCTCGTGAAGGATTAGCACGTCGGGGTTTCCAACGGGTGCCTGCGGAAAGCCGACACGCTGTTTGTAACCTTTAGAAAGGTTCTTGATAAGGCGGTTTTGAACGTGGTCGATTTTAACCAGCTTTAAAATTTCGTCAATATGCGCCTTTTTCGGGAATTTAACCTTTTTTAAATCGTAAATAAAGTTAAGGTATTCCCTTACCTTCATATCTACATACAAAGGCGGAATTTCGGGCAGATAGCCAATACGTTTTTTAGCCTCTTCGGGGTATTCCATAACGTCAAACCCGTCAACCGTAACCTTTCCTTGTGTCATAGAAAGATAACCCGTAAGGATATTCATAATTGTGGACTTACCTGCACCGTTAGGTCCTAAAAATCCGATAACCTCACCTTTGCTTATGTTAAAGTTTACATTTTCAACTGCAAGGTGAGTACCGTATCTTTTACTCAGTCCGGTAACTTCTATCATATTTACTCCTCCGTTAAACAGAATTTTTGACATAATATACTATTATACTATATAAAACAAATATAGTCAATTATTAAACAATTTGTAAATTTTTAATTTTTGTTTTGCACCTTTCAAATTAAATAAGAAAGAATAAAGAATAAATAATAAAATCGGTGTTCCGCTTTGCGGAACGTTATATATAAGTTTTGGCTTTGCCAAAACACATTTTTTATTTTTTATTTCTTATTTATTATTTGGTGCCGCAGGCACACCTTTAATTCGTAATTCGTAATGCGTAATTCAGAATTATTATCTTTTTATGGAAGCAATACTATTTATTTGTAATTTTAACCATTGGTTTGATATAACAAATGGGTATTGTGCTTGCAATTCGTTAAAGCATTTTTGGGATATTGAAATATTTTTGCCATTTTTAACTTCATAAAATAATACAGAATTATTATCGTGTCCGTTCGTGCCAAATTCGAAAATAGTTTTCAAGTCAGCATTGTCACCAAGAGTCATAATTTTATATTGGGTATAATCAGCACCACCGCTACTGCGGATTAAAAACTCATTTTTTTCAGTAATTATCACATTGTGTCTTGGCCAAAATGCATCAACAAGTTCGACTTTTTCGTTGTTTGCGGTAAAAACAGCTAAAATATTATACTTTTCATCCACCCAAAAAAGTTCATTTGAACCATCGGAATTAACATCCTTTAAAATATATCCAAAAGAATCTATGGAGGGATTCTCAATATAATCTGTCATATCTGCAATCATATTCCACCAATGATTTTTTAGCACTTCGGTGTTTTTATTATAAATTTGAGATTTTAAATCCTCGCTTATATTTGGGAATTCTTTATTATTATATCTGACTTCAAAATCATCAGAAATCCTGAATTCAACTATCAATTTATAATTTTCGAGAACTGTTTTATATACCTGCGGATAACTATTAGCAGAAGTTATTGTTGACAAAGAAGATTCAGGAGTTGAATCATTGCACCCACAAAATAACATAACGAATATTAAAAGGAAAGCAAAAATAACACTTTTAATCCTGTACATTTAAATATTCTCCTAAAACATTTTTGTTTTATATCTGTGCCGCAGGCACACCTTTAATTCCGAATTCCGAATTATGAATTCCGAATTATATAAATTGAGAGCGGAGGCACTGTGCTATTGGGAAAGCTTGTCACGGAAATTTGACGGTGTCATATGGTTTTTCTTTTTGAAATTTGTAGTAAAGCAGGTTATGTTTGAAAAACCGGTTTTTACCGCTATGGAAGAAATTGATTCGTCGGTAGTAAGCAATAGCTTTTCGGCAATGCTTATGCGGTAGTTAATAATGTACTGGTGAAGCGTAACACCCTTTGTGGAAAGCATAAGTCGGTTAAGATAATACGGGTGGTAGCTTACAAGCTGTGCTAATGTTGAATTGCTGATATTATCCTGAAAATTATTGTGTATATACTGAAGTACAATATCGAGCTTTTTGGTGGTCTTTGAAGCCAAGGCAGGGGTTGCGTCCATTCTTACAATTTCCGAAACGATTTTTTTGAACATACCCGAAATTTTAGCCGTATAAAAGGGTTGCTTTGCCGCTTGTTCACGGGTTATCATATCGAGCTCAGCCACAACCGAAGAGGCGTTTTGCAAAACAAGCGGTTTATTTAATGAGGGGCAGTCCTCGAAAATTATGTTTTTGGAGTCCTGTACGTCCTCAGTATTGTCCGATTTCAAAATCGGGTCAAAGTATATGGTTATCGAACTGCGGGAATCGGTATAGTCGAAATTAAGGGTAGTAACGTCCATAGGCTTTTCGCATATAAAGCGATAGCTTGTTCCCGACTGCCACAAAAGCAAAGTGCCTTTACTTATAGGATACAAAACATTGGAGATTTCAATGCTTCCTTCTCCGCTGTGGAAGTAAAAAAGTCGGCAATCGAGGGAGGTATACACTCCTTTTTTAAAAGAAAGCCATTCTCTGTATGCATATCGGACAAAGGGCGAAATTTCAAGAAGCTTCATAACTATCTACTCCAATCACAGTTAGCTTAGGGTAACAAATTTAACTCTTGTCACACTATACTGATTATTATAATTTCCTTCTTTGTCAAAAGCAAGCGTAGAATTGTAAAAATTAAAAAAGAAGTAAAAAAAGTTTGTTTTTATATAATTTATCTTTGTATTTAGTCTGTTCAAGTGGGTATTTTTGATGTATAATAAAGTTGTATAATTGTAAATCGTGACTTTTTGGTACATTAAGGAAAAGATATATTGGTGAAAGGGGGAAC
>JAZQHX010000032.1:0-4066 GCA_045540835.1 Acutalibacteraceae bacterium
CTTAGTACCATTATTTCGAGCGGTATTGCCAGAGCAGGTGCGGGAGCTGCTGTATCGGTTATTTTAATGATACCGCCTATAGTTGTTTTTCTTTATTCACAAAGCTCTGTTATGGAGACAATGTCACATTCGGGCTTAAAGTAACGTATCGAATCAGGAGGCTAATTATGAAGAAAAAATTATTAGGTTTTTTCCTATCGGTATTGTGCTTAGCAGTTGCTTTTTCCGTTTCGGTATCGGCTTTGACCCCATCATATAGTGCTACAAAAGCCTATGAGCTGGACACAGACGGTGATACCATAAATGTTCCTGCAGGATATGTCGGGGACGGTTCGTTCGGAAATGCCAGTTTCGGTTTGGAATTACCAATATCTGCACCGGAGGATTTTTGCTATAAAAATGGATATTTTTATATACTTGATAGTGGGAATGGCAGAGTGATAAAGCTCGATTCCGATATGAAAGCAGTAACTACTATTGACGGTGTTATAAGCGGTAATGAAACATTGCAGTTTACCGGTGCTCAAGGTTTAGCGGTTGATGACCGAGAAAATATTTATATAGCAGATACTGAAAATTACCGAATTTTAAAGCTTTCACAGCAGGGTAGGCTGCTTAAGCAAATTGTTCGTCCTGATGAGGCTTTAAAGGGAAATGAATTGCCTTTTCGTGTTTGTAAAATTCAGGTTTCCAACAACGGTGAAATTTATACAACTGTTGACGGTATAAATTTAGGCATATTTGTTTTCAGTCCTGACGGTGTTTTTTCTAAATTTATCGGAAGTACACCGATTGTTACAACCGCAAACGTTTTATACTATTATGCTTTGCGTATTATTATGACACCAGAGCAAATACGCAACCGTATGCAGAATACACCCTTAAAGGTTCATAATTTCTGTATTGATGAAGAAAGATTTGTATATACCGTTTCGCAGAATGATTCTACTATTTCGCAAAGCGGAATGGTACGGTATCTTAATTATAACGGTAGTAATATACTTGATTCTGATATAGTTTACGGCGATGTAAAGCCGGGAGAAAACTGGGACGTGAAAACTGCTTTTGCGGCGGTTGAAACAGACGGTAACGGAAATGTTTTTTTGCTTGACGGAGGCAGAAACAAGGTATTTTATTATAGTGACCGTGGTAAAATTATGACGGTTTTCGGTGGTGGCGGACAGCAGACCGGAACCTTTGAACAGCCGATAGATATTTTATATAACAACGGCGATGTTTATGTTTTGGATAAGGGAAGAAATGCGATATTTAAGTTTATTCCCACCGAGTATATGAAAGCACTTACCACGGCGGCAAACAGCTTAAAGGAACGTGATCTTGAAAATTCACTTGCTTTATGGAAAAAGGTGCAAAGCCTTAATTCCAACAGTCTTTATGCGTATTACGGTATGGGTCTTGCATATCAGCTTGACGGTGATTACCTTAACGCTATGGAATGCTTTAAAATGGCAGATGACAAAGAAAATTATTCAGAAGCCTTTGTAGAATACCGCAATCAGCTATTAAAGGAATACGGCGGATTGTTTGTGGCAGGGATTGCAGTATTTATTGTAATAATCGTATTGATTATTTGCTTTATAAAAAAGAAAATCCGTAAGGCTAAAGCTCAATCACAAGATGCTTACTCACCGCTTGAAAACAGATGGTTATTGCCAATTTACTGTTTAAGGCATCCTGTGGACGGATTTGAACAATTCAGAAACCGAAAGCTTTATTTTATGCCTTTATCGGTGGCAATTGTACTGATTTGGATGGTAGTTGCAATTATAAAAAGCTATTTGACGGCTTATATTTATAACTCGGTAGATGTCAATTCCTACAATCCGTTGTCAACTGTGTTATCAACTGTAGGCCTGTTTTTGACATTCGTTGTTTCAAATTGGTGTATTGCTTCGTTTATAGAAGGAAAAGGAACATACAAACACATTTTTTGTATGACGGCATATTCCTTGATACCCTATATAACAACCGAGCTTATATGTATACCGCTATCGTATCTGCTCACTGCCGATGAAGCAATATTTATTACGATAATTCAGGCAATCGGACTTATTTGGTCGGCGGCTGTAATTTACCTTGGAACATACGCCATTCATCAGTTTTCGGCAGGCAAAACCTTCTGTTCTCTTATTTTAACAATAATTGGAATGGTTATTATACTGTTTGTACTGATTATGATTTATACATTACTTCAGCAGGCGTTCGGATTTGTTTACTCACTTTATGTTGAGGCTACATTATAACTAGTGAGAAAGGAGAAATAATATGCATATCAATAAACACTTTCTTGCTTCAAAGCGAATCAGAATATTGTCAGCACTTGGTTTGGTTTTCTGTCTTTTGCTTGTAATATTTTTGTTAAGCGTTAATCCTGTGCTTACCGAAAGCAGTATTCCTAACGAATACACAGCGCAGAACAACGCTTTGATAAATAATATGGACTATGAAGGCTTTGAACCTGATAAAGATGTAAGTCTACCGTCTGACCCGTCCTTTGAAATTGTTGCTTCAACTAAAAATATGACAATGTATGCCAATATGGAGAACGGATATTTTGTGCTCAAAAACCGAAAAAACGGTTATTTATGGTACAGCGTTCCTAAGGATTCCGATTCTGATACTATAACTAAGGGTACGGTTCGTTCCAATATAAAGTCACAGCTGATTGTTAATTATGTTGATAAAGAAGACGAAAAAACCGCAGCTTATACCAAGTCGGTAAACAGCTATATTTCTTCGGTTGAGAATGGCGACGTTAAGGTTGAAAAAATATCAAACGGAATCCGTGTAACCTACGGATTTGCAGAAATTGATATGTCAATACCGGTGGAATATACACTTTCAGGTGACAGATTTGTGGCCAGCGTGGTTTTTTCCGAAATAGACGAGGGAAAAATCTCGTATCTTGTATCGCTTAATATTTTGCCTATGCTCGGTGCGGCGGCAACCGGAGAAAACGGATACCTTTTTTATCCTGACGGTTCGGGTGCGTTGATTTATTTTTCCGAACATGCTTCTCTTGCTGAACATATTACCAAAAAATGTTATGGCGAAGAGATGGCTGTAAGCAATAAAGCGGAAAAATCTACGTATGAAGAAACGGTAAGAATGCCGGTTTTCGGTATAGTGCGTGATAGTAAAAATGCACTTTTGGGCATCGTTGAAGAAGGCGATTCCATTGCGGAAATTTCTGCTTATTGCAGTACATATTCATGCGGATATAATTCTGCGAGTTCTGCTGCTTCTTATCGTTTCTGGTCTGAAAAGCTTATGTTCAAGGGAGTAAGCGGTATTCAGAAAACGTTATACCGTGTATCAAAAAATCATACAACTCAGAAGCGTTATTCTGTTGGGTACTATATGCTTGAAGGAAATGATGCTGATTATGTAGGAATGGCTAACCGATACCGTCAGTATCTTATTGAGAGTAGAGGACTCCAAAAAAGGATTACTTCGCCAACCTTTAATTTGACACTTTACGGTTCTGCCGGAATAGATGCATCATTTTTAGGAGTTCATTTCACACGGATTCAAAACCTTACAACCTATAATCAGGCTAAAGAAATTGTCTCCGAGCTTAAAAACGGCGGAGTGGATTCTATGTCGGTGCGGTATATCGGCTGGCAAAAAAGCGGAATTTCTAATGATAAGCTGGGTGAGGGCGGTACGATTTCCTCAGATTTGGGAGGAAAATTCGATTGGAATAGTTTATCGTCCTATTTGAGTGAAAACGGTTATGATTTTTATCCCGAAGTGAAATTTTTATCCTTCCGCAATAGTGGTGGAGGGGTATCATCTAAAAAAAGTACGATTCGTACAATATTTGACGATGTAGCAAAGCAGGTTGGCTATTCACCGTCGGGATATTCAGTATTAAAAACAGAAAAACCGACCTATCTTTTGAAGTATTCCTTACTGGATAAAGTAATGGATATAGTATTGAAAGAATACAAAGAGACAAAAGTGAAGAATATTTCTGTTCCTGAAATTTCCGAAATGCTGTATTCGGACTTTTCAGAAAAAGCAACCTATAGAGATGTAAACC
>JAZQHX010000033.1:0-3814 GCA_045540835.1 Acutalibacteraceae bacterium
ATTAAAAGGAGAAAAATAGTATGAAAAAACGAATTATTTCATTACTGTTATCCTTGGCTTTGTTCCTTTCTATATGTCCCACCTTTGTAATTTCAGCTAATGCAACAAGTGATACAATTTTTGCAGTGGATGATGTATGGGCGGCTTCAGGAACAGCGGTTAAGGTTAATGTTTATGTAAAAAACAATACTGGTATTACCAGTGCAACCTTAAATGTCTCCTGGGGAGAGGGCTTAACGCTTGTGGATGACGAAAATGGTACAGCTTTTAATTCTGACGAATTAGCTTATCAAGCACCTGCGTACTACAAGAGCGAAGGCACTAACTTTGTTTGGTACGGAAGCGAAATGGAAACTATTCAAGATGGTTCTGTTTTGGTTTTGACGTTTCAAGTATCAAATGATGTAGATGATTCTGATGTGTTAGATATTAACATAACGGGTAGTGGTTTTGTTAATAACGAAGGAACGACCTTTACTCCACAATTCGCTAATGGTAGTGTACGTATTGTTAACTATGTCCCCGGTGATGTTAACGGAAGTGGCGAAGTTGATGGCGGCGATCTCGTTATGTACGCACGTTATATTTCTGATGGTTGTGTCACAGATCCAATAGGCTACAATATTGTATTAAATGAAAAAGCAGCAGATGTTAATGATGACGGCAGTTTGAATGGTCAAGATTTGGTTATGATTAGCCGTTATATTTCTGATGGCTGT
This sequence comes from Acutalibacteraceae bacterium, assembly GCA_045540835.1. Lineage (GTDB taxonomy): Bacteria > Bacillota > Clostridia > Oscillospirales > Acutalibacteraceae > UBA737. The sequence continues at coordinate 720 of JAZQHX010000033.1, forward strand.
ATCACTGACCCTAATGGTTATAATGTTATATTGATGCCATCATCACCAAAGCATACTCATATAATGATAGCAACAGAAGCTAACGCTTCTACATGTTCCGAAAACGGCAATATTGCTTATTGGCAATGCTCGGAATGTAAAAAATATTATGCTGATGTTCTTGGAAAAGCAGAAATATCATTAGAAGATACGGTTATTCCTGCTTCACATACATTGACCTATGTAAGTGCACAAGCCGCTTCTCCTGCAGCAGAAGGATGGATTGAGCATTGGAAATGTTCTGCATGTGGAAAATATTTTGCAAATTCATCTGCAACAGTTGAATTGGATAAAGAAGATGTATTTATTGACCCGATTACACGAACAGAGTCAATTGTGGTATTTAATGTATATGGTTCCGATCCTTACTTAGAAAGTATTGGAATTGATCATCCTAAATCTCAAACTTTCTATTCTGAAGACGGCTTGATTCTTAATGATATTACTAATGCCCCTGCCGGATATGAGTTTGCAGGATGGACAACAACAGCAGGTATTCCTATAACCGAAATTGAACCAAGCTCTTCTTCCAGACAAATTGTTGTAAATGCTAACTGGAAAAAGACTGTATATAGAGTAACCTTTGATACTCCTGATGTTTCAGTTAAAGGAACCAAGATTACTGGTGAGGAAGTAGTAAATTACACAGAATACACCGTTGATACCGGTGTCACCTTACGTAGTCCGGAATGTTACGGATATACATTTGTTGGTTGGTCTAATGATAACGGATTTATTATTGACCGCATTAATCCTGGCACAACGGGACATATGACATTACACGCTAACTGGACTTCTAACCGTAATAGAGCTACGAGTTATAGTAATTATGGCTCGCCAATTATTATTGAGGATGATACTAAAGGACAGTTCTTGTTCGTATATGATATCGGACGCATTGATAATGTTCCGTTATATACATATACCGATGCAAACGGCAATTCTATAGGCGCAAACGGTACCGCACTTAATATTGATATGACTTATGAAGTTTCTGAGCAATTCAGCGAAGTTGAAGCTAAAGAAATTATTGAAACCGTTGCAGATGCTACAACAAGAAGTTCTGGTTGGACATTATCAGAAGAGTGGAATGATTTGTACTCTGAAGGTACCGAATACGCTGATAAACAGATCAAAAGCGAAGAAAGAACAGATTCACAAGGCAATGTTGTTGGCGGTAATTACTTTGTAAGTAATAGCCAAGGCGGTTCATCCTTTATTAGTACTGAATCTGGCGGTTCAACCGCAAGTTCTTCTAAGGTAACAACTGATAAGTCATTTGGTATTAATGCTTCTTATGATAAATCAACTGAAAAGTATTGTGATGCTACTCTTAGTGCTGAAAATAAGACTGAGGTAAGTGCAGGAGTTGAAGCACCTGTAGGTATTGCGAAGGTTAGTGCAGGTGTTAAAAACACAACTACTATTGGCGCTGAGGTTTCCAGCGGCAGAAAAGATAATACCGCATTCCATATTGATGGCAATTATTCTTCTTCTGTAGGTACTGTTGATATTAATGATTCTTCTTCATATTTCAATGTTTCAGCAAATCAGTCAAGTAACTGGAACTCTACAACGGGTTATGAAAAGAGTTATCAGACCAGTATTAATACAGCTGTATCACAAGCTATTGCACAAGAAATTGCAAAGACCACTAACTACAATATTAGCAAATCACTCGGTGGTGGTAGTGAACATAATACCGCTGTATCCGGAACAAGCAGCACTGAAAAAGGATATTCTAATTCACTTCAGGTTTCTGAACATTATTCTAAAAAAACTACTAAGCATGTAAAATATTCAAATAGTGAAGTTGGATATTATAGAGTTGTTATGGCTGGTACAGTTCATGTTTACGGTGTTGTAGGCTATGATGTAGCTACTGCATCTTACTACACATATACCTATAATGTTCTTGCGGACGAGACTTTTGAATATGTTGATTATTCTAAAGAAAGAGCAACCTTTGATGACTGTGAAAACGGCGTTGTTACATTTGAGATTCCTTATGAAGTTAATGAGTATATTTTAGGTGTAACAAGTGAAACAGAAGGTCTTGAAATCGGACTTGATGGAACTGTTAATGATTTTGAAGCAACCGAAGACTTCAAGGGTACTGTTGTTGTTCCTCAGTATCATGCTGAAACCTTACCGGGAAGCGATAATGTTGCACTTAAAACAAAGGCTATCAGCTCTACTGCATTTGCAAATAACACCGAAATTAAAACTGTAATTCTGCCGATTTATGTAACAGAAATACCGGAGGGTGCTTTCGAAGGTTGTACAAATCTGGAAACAGTTATAGCTTATGGTGTAACAAAAATTGGCGAGAACGCATTTAAGGGTTGTACTTCACTTAAAAAGTTCTATGTTGATAACTATATTACTGAGCTTGGAACTAATGCTTTTGAAAATGTTCCAGAAATCGCAGTAATGGCACATGATTCTAATGTTGCTGATGCGGCCATTAAGTCGGGTGCTAAGAAGATCACAGTTGATGTTTCTAAAATAACGGACTCTTTTAACAATAAGACTGTAACCGTAGGCAACACGACCGATTATTTTGCTATTGTTGGTAACGGTGGTGAATATACTAATCTTCAGATTAATTCAAACGCTAAGGAAACCCTGATTAGCAAAATGACATTCGTAAATAATTCCGATACACCTCTTAAGATTAATTCGGACATAGCAACATTATCCGTTGTTTCCGTTGAAAACAGTCCTGTATATGCATTGCAATTAGGAAATGATAATACCGATTTGAAACTTTATGGTGAAATCAATTTGAGTTCTCAGGGTGAAAATACCGTTATCAGTAAAAATGTAACCTTAAGCAAGGCAAACAACAATATTACAAGTAAATTAAATGTTACCGGAGAATATCTTGTTTGCGGTGAAGTTGTATATAAAGAATCCTTCCTCAACGTTGAACCTACAACAATTACTCCAGAAGAGTACGAAATTTATATTTCACCCGTTGTAATTACATTTGATGCTAATGGTGGAGTTGCAATTGCTGATACTAAGATCGTTTATAACAGTCAAAAGTACGG
>JAZQHX010000034.1:0-3119 GCA_045540835.1 Acutalibacteraceae bacterium
TATAACAGCCGTTTTTGCGGAAGACACCGTCGAAGCCTTTGGTCTTATAGTTGAGGCTGAAAATAAAACACTTTATTTCAGCGGTGATACCCTGTATAACGAAAAGCTATTCGAATTTTCAAAATTTAAATAGCTTTTATATGCATAAACGGTAAACTTGGTAATATGAATGTAAAGGAAGCCTTGATTACAGTAGAAAAAATAGGTGCTGAAGTTAATATACCCAATCACTATGATATGTTTGCTTCTAACAGCGAAAATCCATTATTATTTTCTGAGAATATTTGTGGCGGAAAAGTTCTTGGATTTAATAAAGAGTATAATGTTGCAGATTTGCTCGGATAATCTAAAATAATGAAAAAATGTGTTAAAAAACATTGCAAATTGTAGCTCTGTGTGATATACTTTCATTAGTTGCTTTAAGACAACAAAAATATTATTTAATGGGGGTAATTTTATGTTTTGTCCTAATTGCGGAACAAATATTGCTGACGGTGCAGCCTTTTGCCCGAGCTGTGGAGCACAGATAAACAATAACGCAGCTCAACCGGCATATGCTCAGCAGCCACAGCAAACTTATGCACAGCCGGAACAACAAACCTATCAGCAACCTTATCAGCAACAGCAACCTTATCAACAGCCTTATCAGCCACAACAACCTTATCAGCAGCCCTATCAGCAGTTTAATGCTATGGGTAATATGATGGGAAATGTAATGCCTATGAAGTGGTATAAATTCTTAATTTATTTTGCTTTGTTTGCAGGCGCAGTACTTAATCTTATAAACGGCATTATGATGCTTTCCGGCGCACAGTATGACGGAAAAGCTGATTATGTATATGCTTTCTTTGGCGGACTTCAAGGTATTGATATTTTTGTAGGTATTGCTTGTATTGGATTGGCAGCTTTGCAGGTTTATACAAGATTCCGTTTGTCAGGTTATCGCAAGAATGCACCTTTTTTTGTTATGATAAATTATATAGCAGCAGCCGCTGTAAATCTAATTTACATTATTGGTGTTCTTGTTGTTTTGCCCGGTTCAGTAACTGAATATATGGATTTCACTTCATTTATTATTCAGATTATAGTAAGCGGTGTTATGGTATTTGTAAACCAAGTTTACTTTAATAAGCGTAAAGCACTTTTCCAGAACTAATTATTATAAAGGGTTTTTCGTATAACTTAGTGTTAACGGAAAACTCTTTTTGTTTTAGTTTATATTATTTTTCAATGGAAAACTATAAAAAACTTTACAATAATTTGAAATAATGTTATAATTCTAAAAAAGGAATGTAAAGGAGTTTTAGAATGGATATTTTAAAAAAGATTTTCCCTTTTTCGTTTAAATCAAAGGAGTTGACCGATTTTATTATTGCACTTATTGTGTATGTAATCGTTTGCGGAATTTGCGGTGCAATTATTGGTTTCCTTGCAAAAATTCCGATTTTGGGAATTGTTTTCAGCCTTTTAGGCTCGGTTTTGGGTCTTTACGGACTTATAGGAATTATCCTTTCTGTTCTTGTGTTTGTAAAGGTTATTGAATAATGTACATAAAAAGCCGTTCGGGCTTGTTCCGAGCGGCTTTTCTGTATGAGTTGGAGATTTTATGAAAATTTTATTTGAAGATGAAAGCATAATAGTATGCATAAAGGAAAGGGGAATAATATCCCAAAGTGATTCGGCAGGCGGTATAAGTATGATAACCGAGCTTGAAAAGCGTTGTAATTGCAAAATTTTTCCTTTGCACAGACTTGATAAAGAGGTTGGCGGCGTTATGGTTTATGCTAAAACAAAATCCGCCGCCGCAGGACTTTCTAAGGATATACAGGAGCATAAATTTATTAAAGAGTACATAGCGCTGATTCACGGAACACCCGAAAACAGTAGGGGAGAAATGCGTGATTTGTTGTTTAAGGATAGTAAAAAGAACAAAAGCTATGTCGTAAAGCGTGAACGTAAAGGGGTAAAGGAAGCCCTGCTCGACTATGAGCTTCTCGAATCTAATAACGGTTTTTCAAAGGTTCTTATTAAACTGCATACAGGTAGAACTCATCAGATTCGTGTTCAGTTTGCGTTCCGTAAAATGCCCCTTTGTGGTGATAAAAAGTACGGCGCTAAGGACGAAAGCAATACTATCGGTCTGTGGTCATATCGCATAACCTTTAACCACCCCATAACGGGCGAAAGCCTTTCTTTTTCTGAAATTCCCGATTTTTAAATTTATATGAAACAAAAAACCGATTTCACTTTTAGCAGAAGTGAAATCGGTTTTACCTTTTCTTATGCGCTCAAATAATACTTGACAAGTGACTGTAACAGAGTATCACGGTCAATACGCCTTATAAGATTACGTGCATTATTATGAGTGGTGATATATGTCGGGTCTTCGGATAAAATATATCCTACAAGTTGGTTGATTGGGTTATAGCCCTTTTCCTTTAATGCATCATACACCGTAATAAGTACGTTACGTATTTCCTGCTCAGCTTCATCACCGATAGAAAAGGTCATCGTTCTGTCATTCATTTATAAACACCTCTCATAAATAGTATCTGCATTTTATATTGTATAACACTTTTATAAAAAGTTCAAGTATTATTTTCTGAGTTCTGCACCGATAGCCTCAAGTTTTTTGATAATTTTAGTATTTACATCATCAATTTCTTTATCACTCAAGGTGCTGTCAGCCGAACGGAGCCATACGCTGTAAGCAACGCTCTTTTTGCCTTCGGGAATCTGTGAACCCTTGTAAACGTCAAAAAGCTCGATTTTTTCGAGTAATCTTCCAGCACCCGAGGAAATAGCCTTTTCAATGTCACCAACGGGAATTTCGTCATTTACGAGCATTGCAAAGTCACGCTCAACGGCAGGGAATTTAGGCAGCGGCTTGTAAACTGTTTTGCGTTTTTCAATATCTAATAAAACATCAAGCTTGATTTCTGCAACGTAAACCTTTTCTTCAATTCCGTATGTAGCGGCAACTGTGGGGTGAACCTCACCGAAAACTGCAATTTCCTTGTTGTTACCAAGTACTAAAGCCTGTCTGCCCGGGTGGAGATAAGGCTCATTGCTGCGCTTATATTGCGTATGAGCACCTAAAAGTTTACAGATTGCTTCAA
>JAZQHX010000035.1:0-2619 GCA_045540835.1 Acutalibacteraceae bacterium
CCTTAACACCAACAACACTTCCTACATAATGAAAATAATGGATAACGGTATGCTTGTGCATTGGTATTACGGTGCGGCACTCAAAGAGGATAATTTGGATTACTTAACCTTGCTGTGTTCACGTAATTACACCCCAATAACCAACTCTGACGGTTATACCTTCTCACCCGACACAGCTCCTATGGAATATCCCGTATTCGGTGGCGGTGATTTCAGACAGCCTGCCCTTTGTGTTAAAAACCGTTACGGTCAATCGGTAAACGAGCTGATTTATAAAGAGCACAGCATAATGAAGGGTGCTGTTTCTCCCGAAGGTATGCCCTCTTTTGACAAAAATACCGATGATGTGCAAACCCTTAAAATAGAGCTTACCGATTCAATATCAGATTTTACAGTAACCCTTTATTATACTGTTTTTGAGCAGGAGGACGCAATTTGCCGTCACAGCGTGATTACAAACAACTGTGATACTCCGATACAGATTACCAATGCGCAAAGCCTTTCTTTGGATATTGCTGATAATGACCTCGAAATAGTAACACTCCACGGCACCTGGGCGAGAGAACGTCACGTCCGCCGCCGTGCATTAAGCGAAGGAACCTTCTCTGCCGAAAGTCGCAGAGGTGCTACGGGACATCAGCAAAGCCCCTTTGCCGCTCTCTGTTCACCTTATACCGACGAAAACAGCGGTGAAGCATACGGCTTCAGCATTTGTTACAGCGGCAACTTCAAAATTTCTGCCGAGGTTGAACCCTTCGGCTCAACACGTCTGCAAATCGGTATAAATCCCTTTAATTTCACCTATACATTAAATCCCTGCGAGAGCTTTACTACCCCTCAGGCAATTTGCGTTTACAGTAATAAGGGCTTTAACGGAATGTCGCATTGCTTCCACGAAATGTGTAACAACCATTTAGGCAGATGCGCTGACAAACAGCTTAAACGCCCGTTGCTTATCAATAGCTGGGAAGCTATGTATTTTAAAATGTCCGAGGAAATTATCGAAAAATTCGTATCCAACTGCAAAGGACTTGGAATTGATACCTTTGTACTTGACGACGGCTGGTTCGGTCACCGCAACAATGACGACAGCTCCCTCGGCGATTGGTTTGTAGATAAAAACAAATTCCCGAACGGACTTCACAACGTGGTAAAGGCATGCAAGAAAAACGGTATGAATTTTGGTCTTTGGTTTGAGCCCGAAATGATTTCCCGTGACAGTGAGCTTTACAAAAAGCACCCCGACTGGTGCATTCATGCCGAAAACAAGACCCCTACGGAGAGCCGTCGCCAATTAGTGCTTGATATGGCACGTCCTGAGGTTGTAGACTGTATTTACAATCAGGTTGCCGCTATACTTGACGAATACGATATTTCCTACGTTAAATGGGATATGAACCGCAATATAACCGATAACGGCTCTGTTTATTTAAGCACCGACCGTCAGGGTGAGCACTCGCACCGCTATATTTTAGGTGTTTACGAGCTTATGAAAAGGTTGACAGAACGGTTCCCGAACGTATTGTTTGAGGGCTGTGCAGGCGGTGGCGGTCGCTTTGATTACGGAATTCTTTATTATATGCCCCAAATCTGGACAAGTGACGATACCGACGCTATTGAAAGACTTAAAATTCAGTACGGAACCAGCTTTTTATTCCCGCCGAGCACTATGACCGCTCACGTTTCTGCCTGCCCCAATCACCAGACCGGAAGAACCGTCTCCTTTAAGACCAGAGGTAATGTAGCACAGATGTGCAACTTTGGTTACGAGCTTGACATTGCAAAGCTAAGTGAAGCTGAAAAGGAAGAAATAAAAGAGCAGGTGGCACTTCATAAGCGAATAGAGCCTATGATTTATGACGGCAGCTTCTACCGCATAAAAAGCCCGTTTAATAACGACTATTGCAGTTGGCAGTTAGTATCCCGTGATAAAAAGTCATCGTTTGTAATGTTCGCTTCACAATTAGCACAGCCCTGCGCAAAAGGACTATTCTTAAAGCTCAAAGGACTTCTGCCCGACACCGAATATACCGTAGCTCCTTTAGGTGTAACGGTACTCGGCTCTACCCTTATGAACGGCGGACTTCCCATCCCAACCTATTCCGACTTTGATACAAAAGTTTTTGAAATAAATGCAAAATAACTAATTCTCTTAATAATGTAGGCTGTCTTACTAATATCAAAATACACAAATCAGCGAAGTATAATATCACCGCCGTTTCCCTCCTCAAAGGGAGGCGTGGTTTGTGCAAATCACTTTTAGTAAGACAGCCATTTTTTATTTGTATGACGCAAACTAAAGTTAAACAATTCCATAATGCACAAATTTTAATGAAATGTTGTATTTTATCACGAAATGTGATAAAATTTTTTTATATGTAAAACATAATGTATGTTAGGAGTAAAATATGTCAGAACAAGTTTTTAAATATTTTAATGAAATATGCGCCATTCCCCACGGTTCAGGCAATATGGAAAAAATTGCCGACTACTGCGTTAATTTTGCAAATTCACACGGTTTAAAATCTGTAAAAGACGAAGCTAATAATGTTATAATCTATAAAAACGGTACGGCAGGATACGAAAATTCCGCTCCGATAATATTACAGGGGCACCTTG
>JAZQHX010000036.1:0-4517 GCA_045540835.1 Acutalibacteraceae bacterium
TCAACAATTGTACCGTATTCACCGTGGGGAACACGCAAGGAAGTATCACGTACTTCACGTGCCTTTTCACCGAAGATAGCACGGAGAAGTCTTTCTTCTGCAGTAAGCTCGGTTTCACCCTTAGGAGTAACCTTACCTACAAGAATATCACCGGCAGTAACCTCAGCACCGATGCGGATAATACCTCTTTCATCAAGGTCTTTAAGTGCATCGTCACCAACATTAGGAATATCACGTGTGATTTCCTCGGGTCCGAGTTTGGTATCTCTGGCTTCAATTTCATATTCTTCAATATGAATAGATGTATAAATATCATCACGTACAAGACGTTCGTTGATAAGAACAGCGTCCTCGTAGTTATAGCCTTCCCAGGTCATAAAACCGATAAGAGCATTACGTCCCAAGGAAATTTCACCGCCCGAAGTAGCAGGACCGTCAGCAATAACCTCGCCCTTTTCAACCTTTTGTCCTACCTTAACGATAGGCTTCTGATTTATACAGGTTCCGTGGTTAGAACGCAGGAATTTAATAAGATTGTATTCGTCAATCTCACCGTTTGTAGCACGGATTTTAATTGTATCAGCACCTACATAGGTGACCTCGCCTGCACGGTTTGCAAGCACTACAACACCCGAGTCAACCGCTGCTTTATACTCCATACCGGTAGCAACAATCGGATTTTCGGGTTTAAGAAGCGGTACTGCCTGCTTCTGCATGTTTGAACCCATGAGCGCACGGTTGGTATCGTCATTCTCAAGGAACGGTATCATAGCGGTAGCAACAGATACTACCATCTTAGGAGATACGTCCATAAATTCAGCTTTAGAAGCCTCAACCTCCTGGAAGCCTTCACGGTAACGTGTGTTAACCTTTTTGTTCACAAAGTAACCGTTCTCGTCCAAGGGCTCATTAGCCTGAGCTACATAATAATCGTCCTCTTCGTCAGCAGTCATATACTGAACTTCATCAAGAACACGACCGGTTCCGGCATCTACCTTACGGAAAGGTGTCTCAATAAAACCGTATTTGTTAATCTTTGCAAAGGTTGCAAGATAGGAAATAAGTCCGATGTTAGGTCCTTCAGGAGTTTCAATCGGACACATACGACCATAGTGGGTATAGTGAACGTCACGAACCTCGAAGGATGCACGGTCTCTTGACAAACCGCCGGGGCCTAATGCAGACAATCTTCTCTTATGAGTAAGCTCGGATAACGGGTTAGTCTGATCCATAAACTGTGACAGCGGAGAAGAACCAAAGAACTCTTTGATAGCCGCTACAACAGGACGGATATTTATAAGAGACTGGGGAGTAATATTGTCAGGATCCTGCGCCTGCAGGGTCATCTTTTCACGAACAACACGCTCCATACGTGAAATGCCGATACGGAACTGGTTCTGCAAAAGCTCACCTACCGAACGGATTCTACGGTTACCCAAGTGGTCAATATCATCAATACAGCCCACATTATGGGGAAGACCTAAGAAATAGCTTACGGAAGCGAAAATATCGTCAATTGTAATGCTCTTGGGGATAAGGTCATCAGCACGCTCTAAAAGTGCGTTCTTAATATCCTCTTTTTCGGTATTGTTTTCGAGGATTTCCTTTAAAACTGCAAAGGAAACCTTTTCATTTATACCTAAATTGTCGAGCTCTTCTAATTCCTCGGCTGTAAAATCGGTGAAATCGCAAAGGTCAACCATACCGCTTGACAATACCTTAACCTCGGTTACGTTGCCTTCAAAATCCATTACGTTAATGTAAGCAGAGTTTACACCCTTACGCTCGATTTCGTTAGCCATTTCCTTAGAAACGGTAGTTTCAGCCTCGGCTAAAATCTCACCCGTCATAGGATCGATTACAGGGCGTGACAAAACAGCACCCTTGATTCTGGCGCCAATGCTTAGCTTTTTATTATACTTATATCTGCCTACACGTGAAATATCATAGCGGTGGGGGTCAAAGAACAACTGCTCCAAATAAACCTTTGCACCCTCAATGGTTACAGGCTCACTCGGGCGAAGCTTCTTATAAACCTCTACAAGTGCTTCTTCTGTGGACTTGGTATCATCAATATCCAAAGTAGCGGCAAGACGCTCGTCCTCACCGAAAAGCTCTCTTATCTGCTCATTGGTAGCTACACCCAAAGCACGGATAAAGGTAGTAATCGGCAGCTTACGGTTTTTATCTATACGAACATAAAGTGCATCAGAAATAGATGTTTCGTATTCGAGCCAGGCTCCACGGTTGGGGATAATGGTGGAGGAAAAGAGCCTTTTACCTGTCTTTTCATCTACTTTTTCAGCAAAATATACACCGGGTGAACGCACGAGCTGAGAAACAATAGCACGCTCTGCGCCGTTAATAACGAAGGTTCCCGATTCGGTCATAAGCGGGAAGTCACCCATTGACACTTCGCTTTCCTTAATTTCGCCGGTTTCGTTATTGATAAGACGTGCAGTAACCCTTAAAGGTGCTGCATAGGTAGTATCTCTCGACTTACACTCGGTAACGTCGTATTTCGGGGTATCGTCCAGTCTGTAATCAACAAAGCTTAATTGCAGATTACCGCTATAGTCGGTTATAGCCGACATATCCCTGAATACTTCCTTCAGTCCCTCCTCAACAAACCATTTGTACGAGTCCTTCTGAATTTCAATAAGGTTTGGCATATCGATGACTTCGTTAATCTTTGAGAAAGTCATACGCTCGTTGCCGCCCAGCTTTACGGGCTTTACCATTGAAGTTGACTCCATATACTCACTCCTCCGTAAATTTTATGGCATTTTATACCAAAATAGGCATATTTAGTGCCAAAAGAGAAACATTTTTGACAGATATTGTGTCCGGGCTTAATCTTAAGATTTTATGCCGTTTGAGACGGTTTTTTGAGACCCAAAAAACACAATAGTGACACAATACCCCATCATTACTGTAATTCATAATTATATGCTAACTAACGACAAATGTCAAGCATAATTTTTAATTTTTTTCTATTTTTTGTAAAACGTAAAAAAGCCGCCCCAAAAGGGACGGCTTAGTTAGCAAATATAATTCAAATATTACATTTTAGCAAGGTTTGCCTTAAGGTTAGCAAGCTGCTCACGAAGCGCTTCGGGGAGTCTGTCACCAAACTTCTTATAGTGCTCTTCGATTTCCTCTGCTTCCTTGGTCCATATATCCTTATCAACTGCAAGTATTGACTTGAGTGTATCCATATCCATATCGAGGTCGGTAAGGTCAATGTCCTCAGGCTTCGGAACGTAACCGATAGCGGTCTCGGTAGCAGCTGCATTACCTTCGCAACGATCGATAATCCAGTTGAGAACACGCATATTGTCACCGAATCCGGGCCATACAAAGTTGCCCTCGTCATCGGTACGGAACCAGTTAACGTTAAAGATCTTAGGAGCCTTATCGCCAAGCTTTTCGCCCATTTCAAGCCAGTGCTTGAAGTAGTCACCCATGTGGTAACCACAGAAAGGAAGCATAGCCATAGGATCACGACGAACTACACCAACTGCACCAGCGGCAGCAGCAGTAGTCTCAGAAGCCATAGCAGAGCCTACGAATACACCGTTAACCCAATCCTTTGATTGATATACAAGCGGAGCACACTTAGCACGACGGCCGCCGAAGATAATTGCAGAAATCGGAACGCCTGCGCCCTTGTCAAATTCTTCGGAAATGCAGGGGCAATTTTCAGCAGGAGCAGTAAATCTTGAGTTGGGGTGTGCCGCACAGGTGGTCTTGTCTGCCTTGTTGAACTTAGCAGGATCCCAAGGTTTACCCTTCCAATCGAGTGCATTCTCGGGGAGATTCTTATTAAGACCTTCCCACCAAACGGTGTTATCGTTAAGGTCTAATGCAACGTTTGTAAAGATGGTGTTCTTCTTTGTGCTCTCTAAAGCATTAAAGTTAGAATGCTCGTTAGTACCGGGGGCAACGCCGAAGAAGCCATTTTCAGGGTTGATAGCCCAGAGACGGCCATCGGGGCCAACACGCATCCATGCGATGTCGTCGCCAACAGTCCAAACCTTGTAGCCCTTTGCCTTGTAGCCCTCGGGGGGAATCAGCATAGCCAGGTTGGTCTTGCCGCATGCGGAGGGGAATGCAGCGGAGATATACTTTACTTCGCCGTTGGGGTATTCCACGCCCAGGATCAGCATGTGCTCGGCCACCCAGCCTTCCTTCTGGCCCAGCCAGGAGGCGATGCGCAGCGCGAAGCACTTCTTGCCGAGAAGGACGTTTCCGCCGTAGCCGGAGTTGACGGACCAAATCGTGTTGTCCTCCGGGAAGTGGCAGATATACCGGTTGTTCTCGTCGAGCTGGGCCTTGGAGTGCAGGCCGCGGATCCAGTCTTCGCTGTCCCCGATGGCGTCGAGCACGTCGTTGCCCACGCGGGTCATGATGAGCATGTTCAGCACGACGTAGATGGAGTCGGTCAGCTCGATGCCGTACTTGGCGAACGCGGAGCCGACGATGCCCATCGGATAAGGGATGACGTACATGGGCCT
>JAZQHX010000037.1:0-2588 GCA_045540835.1 Acutalibacteraceae bacterium
GATGTCGGGTGGGATGGAGGAAAAACCTTTAGGAGGAAAAACAAATGGCAGTAGTAACAATGAAACAGCTTCTTGAAGCCGGTGTTCATTTCGGACATCAGACAAGACGTTGGAACCCGAAAATGGCTGAGTACATTTTCACAGAAAGAAACGGTATCTACATTATCGACCTTCAGAAGACCGTTAAGAAGCTTAACGAGGCTTATATGTTCGTTCGTGATATTGCGGCTGAAGGCGGAGACATTCTTTTCGTAGGTACAAAGAAGCAGGCTCAGGATTCCGTTAAGGAAGAAGCAGAGCACTGCAGCATGCCTTATGTTAACGCTCGTTGGCTCGGTGGTATGCTTACAAACTTCTCTACAATCAAGACAAGAATCGCACGTCTCAATCAGCTTCGTGCTATGCGTGACGACGGTACTTTTGAGCTTCTCCCCAAGAAAGAAGTTATTAAGCTTAACCTTGAAATCGAAAAGCTCGAAAAGTTCCTCGGCGGTATCCAGGATATGGAGAAGACTCCTGCAGCTATGTTTATAGTTGACCCCCGCAAGGAAAGAATTGCTGTTGCAGAAGCTAAGAAGTTAGGTATTCCGATTATTGCTATCGTTGATACCAACTGTGATCCTGATGAAATCGATGCTGTTATCCCCGGTAACGATGACGCTATCCGTGCAGTTAAGCTCATTGCTGAGACCATCGCTGCTGCTGTAATTGAAGGCAGACAGGGTTCTGAAATGGGAACTGCCGCTAATGATGAGGCTGCCCCTGAAGCAGCTGAAGAGACAGCTGACGCTGAATAATTTTTAACGGAGGAAAATAAAATGGCTTTTACTGCTAAAGCCGTACAGGCTTTAAGAGAGAAAACCGGTTGCGGTATGATGGACTGTAAAAAGGCTCTTACCGAGACAAACGGTGATATGGATGCCGCTGCAGATTACCTTCGTGAGAAGGGACTTGCATCCCAAGCAAAGAAATCTACACGTATTGCCGCTGAAGGTACTGTTTGTGCCTATACTAAGGACGGCGTAGGTGTTGTTGTTGAAGTAAACAGTGAGACCGACTTCGTTGCTAACGGTGACGGCTTTAAGGCACTTGCTGCTGAAGTTGCACAGATCGTAGCAGAGCAGAATCCTGCTGACGTTGATGCACTTCTCAAGTGTGAGAAGGACGGTATGACCGTTGAAGCTAAGGTTCAGGAATTGTTCCTTGCTATTCGTGAGAATATTAAGATTCGTCGTTTTGCACGTGTTGAGGGTAAGGTTGTTTCTTACGTTCACGCAGGAGGTAAGATCGGCGTTATGGTTAAGTTTGACACCACACTTGACGGTGACAATGCTGACTTTGTAGCTATGGGTAAAAACATTGCAATGCAGATTGCAGCTATGAACCCCGGCTATTTGGACGAGGCTTCTGTTCCTGCAGAGGTTATCGCTAAAGAGAAGGATATCCTTATCGCTCAGATGAAGGAAGATCCTAAAATGGCTAACAAGCCCGATATGGTTCTCGGCAAAATTGTTGAGGGTAAAATCGGCAAGTTCTATAAGGAAAACTGCCTTGTTGAGCAGGCTTTCGTTATGGACGGTGACCTTACCGTTGGTAAGTATGTTGAGAAGACCGCTAAAGAGCTTGGCGCTGACATTAAGATTGCTTCCTTTGTTCGTTTCGAGAAGGGCGAGGGTCTTGAGAAGCGTGTAGACGACTTCGCTGCTGAAGTTGCTGCAATGGCTAAATAATAAGAATTGATATAATCAATAATGAACGGGTGACTGTGTTATGCAGTCACCCGTTTTGTCTTGTTGCAAGACAAAAAACTCCCTTTTCAGGGAGTTTTTAAAGATTAGTATTTACTTTTGATTGTATCAACGTACCAACTGCGTTCACTATAGTATTTGCCGTTATATGCGATTATATTATATGCATATTGGTGACCTTTTTTAACGGTTTTGTCAATAAATTGTGAGCTGTTTTTGGTATTTAAATAATCGGTCCTATGGGCGGTATAGTCGATACGTGTTATATAATAAATTTTGGCACCGTCGCATTTAGCCCATTTCAATTTTATTCCTTGCTTGGTAGAGGTAGCACTCTTAAATTCAGGATAAGAAAGGTATAAGATGGTATCGCTTGTTCCTTTTTTAGTGGTCAAACCATCATTTCTAAAAGCAGAAACACGGTAAGTATATTTTTTGCCGGATTTTGCATTAGTATCAATAAAAGAAACATGCTTTGCTCCTTTAATGGTTTTAATTTTTTTGTATGTGCCGGAACCAAGTTTTCTATAAACGTAATAGCCGTCTGCACTCGTTACTTTATCCCAACCTAAATTCAAACCATCATAACCGTTGTAGATTACATCTACTTTAGGAGCAGCACCGAATCTGCTGGAAATAGTTAAACTATTTGCGGAAACAGCCTTTCCGTTATAAGCAACAACATAATAGGAATGATCTAAATTAACCTTTTTGATTTTGTTTGTAAATGTAAATGTAGAATTGCCTTTTATAGTTTTAATTTTTTTGTAATTACTTCCCGGTGCTCTATAATAAATGTAATAGCCTTGCGCGCCTGTGACGTTTTTGCATTTTAAAGTC
>JAZQHX010000038.1:0-5686 GCA_045540835.1 Acutalibacteraceae bacterium
CCTGCCGCCGACAATAAACCGAAAAGCGCTTAAATACTGCCATTTTAGGCGTGTTTGTATATTCCTTCTCTGCTTAAACAAAATATTGTAAGGAATCCCATATACACAGACCTATAAATACTATTATTAAGGGAGAAGTAAAGAACCATAGGTATTTCTTTTTCTCCTTAATATTTATTTTGGACTTTTTAAAATTGAAAAATTCCGAGTTCTTATTCTTTAAAATAAATATTGCCAAAATTCCTGAAACAAGATAAAGGCAAGTAAGGCAAATATAAATTAAATTCTGAATAGGAACTGAGAAATAAGGCAGGGTATATGAAAGCACAACCGACGAAAAATTGTTAAATGCGTGAATGGCAATCGCAATCCACATACTTCCGCTTTTTACGGTAACAAAGCCTAAAATAAGACCTACCATAAAAGCAAAGGGCATTTGCTCAAAATTTCCGTGGAGTAAACCGAAAATTATTGCAGAAGCCAATACTGCAAAACCGTCACCAAATTTTCTTAAAGACCCTAAAATTATTCCTCTGCAAGCAAATTCCTCCACAAAAGCAGGTACAGCAACCGTTGCAATAAGGGACAGCATAAATCCAAAAAAACCACTCGGATTTTCACCATAATCAACGCTGTAATCTACACCGAACATATCAAATATAGACTGTACATAGCTTGTTGCTATATTTGCAAGCGAACAAAAGGAAACACCGAGTAAAAACAGAGGCAAAAAGCTCTTTTTTTCGGTTTTTTTCAAAATTACCAGGTCACTTATTCTATACCCACCTATTTTAAAAGGAATAATAAATGGCAAAGTGAAAAGAAGCATTGAAAGAAATATACTTAAAACCTTATTAACAGCCGGCTCGAACAAAATATTTATCATTTTTTCGTAGGAAAAGCCTGATAAAGTCATTATAAAGCTGTATACTACAATCCAAAATTGGGAAATAAGCCATAGTATAACAAGCGACAACGAAATATAAAAAGCTGTTTTCTTAATATTTTGTTTTTGCTCATAGGTTTTAAAGTCAAGACCGCTTTTTATATATTTATAATTGTATGGGTACGGAGGTACATTCGGATTATAATATCCGAATGCACCGTAATTATTATTAAAATTATTTTGTTGCATAATATAAACCTTATAATTTAATTATTACCGCAAATTATTCTAGAGTTTCCTCAACCTCAGTTTCTACAACCTCATTAGCCTCTGCTATTTCCTCCGGAGTTTCAGCACCATCGTTAGCGTCAGCCTCTGCTTCCTCGGGTTTTTCGGTAACCTCTTCCTCATTATGCTCGGTAAGGGCAACAGACAGAATCTTCTCTCCATCTGCTACACGCATTACTCTTACACCCTTAGCAGGACGGCTGAATGTAGAAATATCCCCTGCAAAGATTCTTATAATAATACCGTTAGAGGCAATCATTATAATATCATCATTATCAGTAACGGGAATTGTAGCCGCAACCTTGCCGTATTTTTCGGTACGGTAGTTAATAAGTCCTTTACCGCCACGTGATTGCAAACGGTAATCGGAAATATTACTGATTCGTCCGTAACCCGTCTCGGTAACGGTTAAAATCTTTGTATTCTCGTCAGTAATAGCCATATCCATTACGGAATCGCCTTCACGCATACTGATAGCCCTAACACCTCTTGCATTTCTGCCCATTGCTCTTACTGCGGTTTCCTTAAACTGAATAGCAAAACCGTCACGTGTAGCAATAAAGAGGTTCTGGTTACCGTCGGTCATACGAACAAAGCCTAATTCATCATCATCGTCAATAGAAATTGCAATAATACCGCTCTTACGGGTATTCCTGAATTCACTTACCTTTGTACGCTTGATAATACCCTTTTTAGTAACCATTGCTATATACTTTTCTTCGTCAAGCTCTGAAGCGGGAAGAATAATAGTAATCTTTTCTTCGGGCATAAGAGGCAGAATATTTACAATATTCATACCCTTAGAAGTACGGCTACCCTCAGGAATTTCGTAAGCCTTAATTCTGTACATACGACCAAGGTTGGAGAAAAGCATAATATAATCGTGAGAAGAACATACAAACATATTTTCAACTGCATCTTCTTCACGTGTGGTCATACCGGTAATACCACGTCCTCCTCTATGCTGAACATTGTAAGTATCAGCAGGCAAACGCTTAATATAGCCGTTAACCGTCTTGGTAAGCACACATTCCTCTTCGGGGATAAGGTCTTCAATGTCAACCTCACCCGCAACGTCGGTAATCTCGGTTCGTCTCTCGTCAGAGAATTTGTCTCTTAAATTCAAAGCCTCGGTCTTAACAATATCGAGTATACGCTCGTGAGAAGCTAAAATTGCTTCACATTCCTTAATGAAATCCAATTTTTCCTGCAATTCATCAAGAATTTTTTGTTTTTCCAAGCCTGCAAGCTTACCTAACTGCATCTGTACAATAGCAGTAGTCTGAATATCATCAAGCCCGAATCTTTCAGATAAAGCCTCTTTACTTTCGGGTATAGTCTTGCTACCCCTGATAATTGCAATAACTTCGTCTATAAAATCAAGTGCTACCTTCAAGCCCTCTAAAATGTGGGCTCTTTCCTCTGCCTTTCGCTTATCGTAAATAGTACGGCGGGTGATAATATCACACTGGAAGTCAATGCAATTTTGAAGCATATCCTTAAGGGTTAATACCTGCGGTTTGCCATTAACAATAGCAAGCAGAATTGCACCAAAGGTAGACTGCAAAGGAGTATTCTTATAAAGCTTATTAAGCACAACCTGCGGATTTGCGTCCTTTTTAAGGTCAACTATAATTCTTATACCGCCGTCACGCTTTGAAGAATAGTCAACAACATCGTCAATACCCTCAATACGCTTATCGGCAGCTAAATCGTAAATATTCTTAACAAGCTCTTTTTTCCTTACTTTATAAGGAATTTCGGTAATAACTATACGGAATTTGCCGTTTCTTGTTTCCTCAATCTCGGCTTTACCACGGACTATAATTTTACCTTTACCTGTAGCATAAGCGGCACGAATACCGCTTCTGCCCATTATAATACCGCCTGTGGGGAAGTCAGGTCCCTTTATATGCTCGCAAAGGTCAGAAAGCTCAGCTTCGGGGTTATCAATAAGACAGCACATACCGTCAATAACCTCACCTAAATTGTGAGGCGGAATTTCGGTTGCCATACCAACGGCAATACCCGAAGAACCGTTAACCAAAAGCTGTGGAAAACGAACGGGTAAAACCTCAGGCTCCTGCAAACGGTTATCATAGTTAGGGTTAAAATCAACCGTTTCCTTTTCAATATCGTCGAGCATATGAAGTGACAAGCGGTTCATTCTCGACTCTGTATATCGGTAAGCAGCGGCGGGATAGCCGTCAATATTACCAAAGTTTCCGTGACCGTCTATTAAAGGATAACGGAGTGAAAAATCCTGCGCCATACGTACCATTGCATCGTAAACAGAAGCGTCACCGTGGGGGTGGTATCTACCCAAAACCGAACCTACCGTATCAGCACACTTACGGTATGCTTTATCAGGGGTAAGTCCGTTTTCGTACATAGTATAAAGGATTCTTCTGTGAACGGGTTTAAGACCGTCTCTAACATCAGGGATAGCACGGCCTACAAGTACGCTCATTGAATACTGCAGCATACTCGTTCTTACTTCATCAACTATGTCCTTAGGCTGAATGTTGGTTTCCTCACTACTCGGCCAATATACATTTTCTTGTTTTGCCATTTCTATCCCTCCTTATATATCCAAGTCAGTCGCATAAATTGCGTTTTCTTCTATGAATCTGCGTCTCGGCTCAACCTCTTCACCCATTAAAATGGTAAAGGTTTCGTCTGCTAATGCGGCATCTTCCATTGTAACCTGCAAAAGAATTCGGTGCTCGGGGTCAAGTGTAGTCTCCCACAACTGCTCGGGATTCATCTCACCAAGACCCTTATAACGCTGAATATCAACATTTCCTCCTAATTCTTCTATATATCTGTCCCTCTCTGCGTCTGTAAAGGCATCGAAATAACGTTTACCCTTAATTACACGGTAAAGCGGTGGCTGTGCTAAATAAATATGTCCCGTTTCAATAAGCTGTGGCATATAACGGAAGAAGAATGTTAAAAGAAGTGTTCTTATGTGGCTACCGTCAACGTCGGCATCGGCCATAATAACAATTTTATCGTATCTTAATTTTTCAATATCAAAGTTTTCGGCAATTCCCGTACCTAAAGCCACAATAACAGGGGTGAGTTTATCATTACCGTAAACCTTGTCAACCCTTGCTTTTTCAACGTTAAGCATTTTACCCCAAAGCGGTAATATTGCCTGATAGGTACTGTTTCTGCCCTCAACCGCACTACCGCCTGCAGAATCTCCCTCGACGATAAAGATTTCGGTCTTTGTCGGGTCATCTGAAATACAGTCGGTTAATTTTTCGGGCATTCTCGTCTTACCGCCGATTCCTGCCTTATTACGTGAAGCGTCCCTTGCTTTCTGTGCAGCTTCTCTGGCATTTGATGCGGCAATTGCTTTATCTATAATAATCTTAGCATCGTCAGGATTTTCCTCTAAATACTGGTAAAGCTTTTCGTTTACAAGTTCTCTTACCAATTTACCGATTGAGGTATTACCCAACTTTGCCTTGGTCTGGCTTTCAAACTGAGCGTCGGCTAATTTTACAGATACAATAGCCACAACACCCTCTAAAATATCGTCACCTTTAAGTCTTGCATTACCCTCTTTAAGCTTTTTAAAGTCGAATGCATACTTATTAACAACGTTAGCCAAACTCTGGCGAAAGCCCTGCTCGTGAGTACCACCGTCAATAGTGTGAAGTGTATTTGCAAAGGATATAACCTTGCTGTCATAAGCGGTTGACCACAAAAGGGCAATTTCTGCGGTAGAATCGTCCTTATCGGTGGCTGTAAAATAAATTACGTCTTTATTTAACTTATCCTTTTTCATACCCTCAAGGATAAATTCAACGTAGGATTTAATACCGCCCTCATAACAGAAGTCATCATTTCTGTCAGGAATATCAGCGTCACTTCTCTTATCAACTAAAACAACACGTATTCCTGCATTAAGGAAGGATTGTTCACGAAGTCGCTGCAGGAGTATATCGTAATCATATCTTGTAGTATCGGTAAATATTGTAGGGTCAGGCTTAAAGGTAACGGTAGTACCAGTCTCATTAGTTTTTCCTATAACCTCCAAGTCAGTTACAATATTACCCTTTTCATATCTCTGTTTATAAACCTTTTCGCCGTCTTTTACTTCAACCTCAAGCCAGCTTGAAAGCGCATTAACAACCGACGCACCAACACCGTGAAGTCCGCCCGATACCTTATATCCGCCACCGCCGAATTTACCGCCTGCGTGCAGAATTGTAAATACAACAGTAACTGTGGGAATACCCTTTTGAGGGTTAATACCAACAGGGATACCACGTCCGTTATCGGTAACCCTTACAATACCGTCGTCAAGAAGTTCAACGGTAATTTTATCACAGTATCCTGCTAAGGCTTCGTCGATAGAGTTATCCACAATCTCATAGACTAAATGGTGCAAACCTCTCTCACCCGTAGAGCCTATATACATACCGGGTCTTTTTCTTACCGCTTCAAGACCTTCTAATACCTGTATGGAATTTTCGTCATAATTATTTTCCACAGGTG
>JAZQHX010000039.1:0-7294 GCA_045540835.1 Acutalibacteraceae bacterium
CTAAAGCGGTCCCCCTCCCTTTAGACAAGGGAGGCTTTATAAGGAAAATGATTTGTTTGTGCGAAGCACACATTTGATTCCGAATTACGCATTCCGAATTACGAATTAAAAAAGGTGGTGTTACAATGAACTTCACACATTTGCACGTGCATACTGAATACAGTCTTTTAGACGGTTGCAGCAGAATAAAGCCGCTTATTGACAGGGCGGCAGAAATTGGGCAGACAAGTCTTGCCATAACCGACCACGGGGTTATGTACGGCTGTATTGATTTTTATAAATACGCAAAGGAAAAGGGCGTTAAACCGATTATAGGCTGTGAGGTTTATGTAGCCCCGAAAAGCCGATTTGAAAAGCAAAAAACGGTAGATGGACCATATAGCCACTTAGTATTACTTTGCGAAAACAACGTAGGATACAGCAATCTTATAAAGCTTGTGTCCTTAGGTTTTACCGAGGGCTTTTACAACAAGCCCAGAGTTGACCGTGAGCTTTTGGAAAAATATCACGAGGGTATAATTGCGCTTTCTGCCTGCCTTGCAGGTGAATTACCTAAATATATTTTAAATAACGAATACCTAAAGGCTAAGGAAACCGCCCTTTGGTATAAAAAGGTGTTTGGTGAAAACAATTATTTTATTGAGCTCCAGAATCACGGCATACGTGAACAAAGTCTATGTAATCCACAGCTTATAAGGCTGTCAAAGGAGACGGGGATACCGCTGGTTGCTACTAATGACGTTCATTATATCTTGAAAGAGGATAACCGTATGCACAAGGTGCTTTTGTGCGTGCAGACGGGTAGCAAAATTACCGATGATAACGCACTCGAATTCAAAACCAATGAGTTTTATTTAAAAACGGGAGAAGAAATGTCGGCGGCTTTCCCTGAGTGTCCCGAAGCGTTAGAAAACACTTCAAGAATAGCCGAGCGATGCAATGTTGAGTTTGAATTCGGTAAAATTAAATTGCCGAGATTTGATATAGGTGATAAAGACCATTTTGAATATTTAAAGGAAAAAGCCCTTTTGGGTATGCACAGAATCTATGGGGATAGCCCTGATGCGGAAGTGAGGGAGAGACTCGATTATGAGCTGTCGGTCATAAACCGAATGGGTTATGTCGATTATTTCCTTATCGTTGCTGATTTTGTGAATTACGCTAAAAATAATGACATTCCCGTAGGACCGGGCAGAGGTTCGGGTGCGGGAAGTCTTGTGGCATACTGTGTGGGAATTACAGGAATTGACCCGATAAAATATAATCTGTTTTTTGAGCGTTTTTTGAATCCTGAACGTGTTTCAATGCCCGATTTTGATATAGATTTCTGCTTTGTAAACCGTCAGAAGGTAATAGACTACGTTATAAATAAGTACGGTGAGGACAGGGTTTCCCAGATTGTTACCTTTGGTACAATGAAAGCAAGGGCGGCGATAAGAGACGTAGGCAGAGTGATGGACTATTCTTATGCGCTTTGCGACCGTGTAGCCAAGCTTATACCGCAGTCACCGGGAATGAACATTGAAAGGGCACTTGCAGGCTCTAAGGAATTGCGTGACCTTTATGAAAATGACGGTCAGGTAAAGGCTCTTATAGATATGTCGCAAAAGCTTGAGGGTATGCCGAGACACGCATCCACCCACGCAGCAGGTGTTGTTATAGCCGACCGTCCCGTAGCGGAGTATGTGCCGCTGTCGGTCAATGAGGATGCGGTTGTAACCCAGTATACAATGACAAGCCTTGAAGAACTCGGACTTTTAAAAATGGACTTTTTGGGGCTTCGTAATCTTACCGTAATTGATGACGCACAGAAATATATACGTAGGAATAATCCCGATTTCGATATTGAGAAAATACCCCTTGACGATAAGCCGACATATAATTTAATGGGCAAAGGTCTTACCGACGGTGTTTTCCAGTTTGAGTCGGACGGTATGAAGAATGTACTGCGGCAGTTTGGACCTGAAAGTATAGAGGATTTGACGGCTATTTTGTCCCTTTACCGACCGGGGCCTATGGATTCGATACCTAAGTATATACACAACCGCCACAATCCGCAGGATATAACCTATTTAACACCGCTTTTAAAGCCGATACTTGACGTTACCTACGGCTGTATTGTATACCAGGAGCAGGTAATGCAGGTGTTCAGAAGTCTTGCGGGATATTCCTTTGGCAGAGCCGATATTGTGCGTCGTGCAATGGCTAAAAAGAAGCACGAGGTTATGCGCAGGGAAAAGGAATTTTTTATAAACGGAGAGCGTGACGAGGAAGGTCACGTTATATGTGAGGGCGCTGTAAACAGAGGCGTTGACCGCCATGCGGCAGAGCAGATTTTTGAGGATATGTCGAGTTTCAGTTCTTATGCCTTTAATAAAGCCCACGCAGCCGCATATTCCTTTGTCGCTTACAGAACGGCATATTTAAAATGTCATTATCCGAGTGAATATATGGCGGCACTTATGAGCAGTATGGTTGACAATGCGCCTAAGCTCGCTTTATATAATGCCGAGTGCAAGCGACTTGGAGTAAAGGTTTTAAAACCTCATATAAACAATAGCTTTGCTCATTTTTCGCCCGAAAACGGTAATGTGCGTTTCGGACTTCTGGCAATTCGCAATTTGGGTCAGGGAATAATTGACAGGCTCGTAAAGGAAAGGGAGCAAAACGGCGAATATACTTCAATGTATGATTTCTGCCGCCGCAATTATTCGAGGGAGTTTAACCGCAAGGCACTCGAAGGACTTATAAAAGCAGGTGCACTCGACGGTCTTGAGGATAATCGTCGCCAGATGCTTTATAATATTGAGGGTACGCTTGAAGCGGTTGAAATTGACGTTAAATTTTCGGGTGACGGACAACTCAATCTCTTTGAGGAAATGGGTGCGCCTAAGGGTTATATTCCCCAAAAGACGGACGAAATGGACGAGGAAACCAAGCTATCCCTTGAAAAAGAGGTTACGGGAATTTATATTTCGGGTCACCCAATGGATAAATATTCTCATATTATAAGTAGTGCCAAATACACTAAGACTACCGATATTTTATCGGGCAGGTTTTCCGACGGTGAGAGTGTAACGGTAGCAGGTATTATAAGTAATTTAAAGGTGCGACAGCTTAAAAACAATAAGCTTATGGCTTCTGCTTTGATAGAGGACGTTTATACTGCAGTAAATGTGACGGTTTTTGAGAGTACCTATGTTAAGTATAAACCGCTTTTAAGCGGACAAAAGCCGATTGCTTTAACGGGTAAAATTTCCGAAAGAGAGGATAGAGACCCTGAGATTGTGTGTATGTTTGTAGAGGAACTTCCCGCACAGCCGCAGAAGGTAAAGAAAATTCCAAGCGGACTTTATTTAAAGCTTAAAAATACCGAATCTGCCGAATTTTCTTCGGTTAAAGAAACGCTTACCTTATATAAAGGTGATATAGCGGTTTATATTTATTGCACCGATACCGGCAAAAAGCTTGAAGCACCAAAGAGTCTGCGTGTTATGGTAAACGACCAACTTATAAGTAGGCTTTCTTCACTTTTAGGTGAGGAAAATGTAAAAATTGTAGAATAGTAAAAATTATTGTTGAAAAATTAACGATAATAGGTTATACTATATTTTGAAACTTTTTTTAAGATTATTTTTATTTATATACGGAGATGAAAGTTATGAAAACAATT
Organism: Acutalibacteraceae bacterium; assembly: GCA_045540835.1. Classification (GTDB taxonomy): domain Bacteria; phylum Bacillota; class Clostridia; order Oscillospirales; family Acutalibacteraceae; genus UBA737. Next base: position 3,674 of record JAZQHX010000039.1, read on the forward strand.
GCTGTACTTACAAGCGGTGGCGATGCACCCGGTATGAATGCGGCTGTACGTGCCGTAGTTAGAACTGCTATTTCTTTGGGTATGAAGGTTAAGGGTATACACAGAGGTTGGAACGGACTTATTGAGGGAGATATAATCGACCTTGACGTTCGCTCTGTATCTGATATTATTCACAGAGGCGGTACTGTTCTTTATACTGCAAGAAGTCCTCGTTTTAAGACCGAGGAAGGTATGGCTGAGGCTATGGAAAACTGCAAAAAGCACGGTATTGAAGGTATCGTTGTAATCGGTGGTGACGGCTCGTTCAGAGGAGCACGTGACCTTTCCTTGCGTGGTATTCCCTGCGTAGGTGTTCCCGGTACAATTGATAATGATATTGCTTCTACCGAATATGCAATAGGCTTTGATACCGCTATGAATACTGCTATGGAAATGGTCGACAAATTGCGTGATACTGCACAGTCTCACGACCGTTGCAGCGTGGTTGAGGTTATGGGCAGACATGCAGGCTTTTTGGCTTTGCAGTGCGGCATTGCCGTAGGTGCTACTGCAATTTTAGTGCCAGAGGTTGAATTTAATTTAGATGATATAATCGCTAAGATTGAGGAATCAAAGAAAACCGGCAAAAAGCACTTTATTATAGTTGTAGCTGAGGGTGTAGGCGGTGTTGAGGATATGGCAAAGCAGATTGAAGCTAAAACCGATATTGAAACACGTGCTACTATCTTAGGTCACGTTCAGCGTGGCGGACGTCCTACAGTTCGTGACCGTGTATATGCTACACGTTTCGGATTTGCCGCTGTTCAGCTTCTTAATCAGGGTATCGGTAACAGAGTTGTTGGTATGAAGCACGGTGTTGTTGTGGATTACGATATTTTTGAGGCGCTTAATATGCAAAAGCCTTTTGATACCGAAATGTTTGAGGTTGCAAATACTACCTCTATTTAAGCTTTTAAGGTCGCCTTTTTAAAGGTGGCCTTTATTTTTTAGATTGGACGTGCGATAATGAAAGAGGTTTATATTGAAATAATTGATAAAGCCTTAAGTGCTTACAGCAGTCAGCGTATTGATGATTATATTAAGGAAGTGCGTGAAAACGGGCTTAAAGAGCATGGTTTTCCAAGACTTGCCGCAAATATTGGTATACTTTTAGCACATTCAAAACGCTCGGAGCTTTTAAATACATTTATAGAAATGATGGATATTTGCTGTAATGAGATGCCAATAAAAAAAGCGGCAAACGATTTTACGGTAAAGGAAATTTGCTTTTGTATCGCTGAGCTTAAAAAAAATCCGGTAGAAGGCATAAGCAGTCAGATGATAGACGGCTGGATAGAAAAGCTGTCACATTTCGTACCTGAGCTTTATTATAACGTTGTAGCAAGCTATAAAGGGGAACAGCTCGGCAACTGGGCGGCTTTTGCGGCGGCAAGCGAATATATGCGAAAGCTTACCTGCAATACAAAAACCGACGAATTTATAGACCGACAAATATCTTCACAGATGATGTCGTTTGATGAAAACGGTATGTATAAAGACCCTAATAATCCTTTGGTGTATGATTATACTACACGTAATCAGTTAGTGCTTCCGCTGTTTTTTGGATATAACGGAGAATTCGCAGAGGAAATAGACCGCAATATGCGTAAAGCAGGTGATTTATCACTTAAAATGCAGTCTACTTCGGGTGAAATGCCATACGGCGGCAGAAGTATCCAGTTTTTGCATAACGAGACTACAATTGCCGTAACTTATGAGTATGAAGCTACACGCTATGCAAAAGAAGGGGATCTTGAAAAAGCGGGTGAATTTAAAGCGGCGGCAAAGCTTGCTTGCGAATCTGTACTTAAATGGTTGAATTCCAAGCGTATTGTACACGTTAAAAATTATTATCCTGCTGATAGCTTAATTGGCTGTGAAAAATACGGATATTTCAATAAATATATGATAACCTTGGCTTCAATGGCTTATATGGCGTATGTCTTTGCGGACGATAGTATTGCGCCTACCAAAGCTCCTGCAGAAAAGGGCGGATATATAGCGACAACAAGTGATGATTTCCATAAAATTTTTGTGACAAATGCAGATTATCATCTTGAATTTGATGTTGATGCCGATTTTCATTACGATGCAAACGGTCTTGGACGTGTTCATAAAAAGGGTGTACGTTCGCAGGCTTGCCTTACAGTTCCGTTCCCTGAAAATCCCGAGTATAAGTTAGCAGGGGAGAACAGTAGACCTATGTCGCTTTGCGTCTTTTTAAATGCTGACGGTAAAAATTATTACGGCTCCGAGCAGGGCTGTAAATACGAAATAACCGAAAGAATAGAAAAGACCGAAAAAACGGTTCTGTCGCTCGACTGCACCCTTACAAACGGTAGTCTTGTAAAGGCTGTATATTGTGTAAGCAGTAGCGGTGTGGATATTTCTGTTTCGGGTAAAGGTCAGGTTGGTTTTTGCTTGCCTGCTTTCGGGTTTGACGGCGAAAATGAAACGTCAATTGATATAGATGAAAAAAGTATCACGGTAAAATATCTTGATAGTAGCTGTAGATATAGCTTTGACGGTAATTTAGATAGAGAATATGAATATTTTTATAACCGTTCGGGTAAGTACCGTGTATATAGAGTCTCAAAAAAGGACAATTTAAAGGTACGTATAGAATTAAATCAGGAGTAGTTATGAAGGAAAAGGTTTTAGTCGGTATGTCGGGAGGAGTTGATTCCTCTGCGGCGGCACTTGTGCTTAAAAACAAGGGGTATGATGTTTGCGGAATTACTTTAACACTTACCGAAAATGATAATTCACGTGATATTAACGATGCTAAGGCGGTTTGCGAAAAATTAGGAATAAATCATATTGTACTCGATTTGCGAAAAGAATTCAGGGAAAATGTAATTTCTTATTTTATAAATGAGTATAAGTCGGGCAGAACCCCCAACCCTTGTATTGCCTGCAATAAGCATATAAAATTCGGGGCAATGCTCGATTACGCCAATAAAAACGGTTTCGATAAAATCGCCACGGGGCATTATGCAAGAGTGGAAGAAGAAAACGGCAGATTTTTGCTTAAAAGGGGAGTGGATTTGTCGAAAGACCAGTCCTATGTGCTGTTTTCTTTAACGCAGAATCAGCTTTCACGATTGCTGCTGCCTTTAGGTGATATATCTAAACCGCAGGTAAGGGAAATTACCGAAAAGGCAGGGCTTATAAGTGCGGACAGACCCGACAGTCAGGATATTTGCTTTGTGCCGGACGGTAACTATGCCGCTTTTATTGAAAAGACCGACGGTTTTACTTCCGAAAAAGGTGATTATGTAGATATAAACGGTAATGTTTTAGGTCAGCACGAGGGCGTTATTCATTATACAATCGGTCAGCGAAAAGGACTCGGAATTGCCCTCGGAAAACCGCAGTTTGTAATCGATAAAAATCCCGAAACCGACCGTGTGGTTTTAGGTGACGAGGAGCATTTGTTTAAAAGGCAGGTATATGTTGAGGATACTAATTTTATTACCTTTGATTCTCTTGAGACCGCTCTGCCTGTATCCGCAAAGCTTCGCTACCGACAGAAAGAACAGCCGGCGGTAATTTATCCCCATAAAGACGGTATTATGATAG
>JAZQHX010000040.1:0-13068 GCA_045540835.1 Acutalibacteraceae bacterium
CCGTATAGAGGTTACTTCCTTTGTAATGCCTGACGGTACGGTTCTTCCTGCGACTGCTTCGGGAAATCATATAAATTATACTGTAAGCGGTTCGGGACTTTATAGCGCCGTTGTTACGGTTGAAGGCGGCGGAAAGGTGCCCGAATATCCCGATGGCAGCAACACCACCCTTAAAGGTTCTTATTTTGACGGCGAAAATCAGGTTGGAATTCCTACCGCCACAGTAGATGTATCTCCCTTTACGGTTACATTTGATGCAGGTGTTGGAACGCTTGACGGTGAAAAGACCGTAGTTTTGGAGAACAGCTATAAATATCCTGATTTGTCGGCTTTTATACCGACTTCGGGTGACGAGCATAACGAATTTGTCGGCTGGTTTATTGGCGATAATGTTGCCGAGAATAAAGTAGGCAGTTATCTTACAGAGAATATTACATACGTTGCAAAGTACAGCCCCCACGTAGAGGTTGCGGGTACGGTTTATGTTGACGGTACCTACGAGCTTGACGGTCATACCATAGCTTTAAACGATATAGACCGTGCAAAAAAGGTTATGGTAATTCTGCAAAAGAATATTAACGGTGTTTATAATGACGTTGATAAACAGCTTATAAATATTACTTATGACGGCGATAACGGTACGGGCGAATACGCCTTCTCACATTTGCCTAACGATGGTATGTCTTACAGAATTCATATTGTTACCAATAACTACAGAAGTCTTTATGACAATAACAGCGATGAAAATGTAAGCGAAACCGAGTACGATGCTATTGTAGGCGCAGGAAATAAGGCGACAGTAGACGTACACCTTATAATCGACCCGATTATGTATAACCAGTGGTGCAAGATTGATACCACACGTATAAATAAATCCTTACGCCCGACCTCGGCGATAATGAAGATACTCTACCGTGATTTAGGCGATATTCACCCCTATACCGTAATTACTCAGCACAGCGTTCCGCCATACGGTGTTAATGTGGCTGTCGGTGAGGACGGTAAGGGTACGGGATTTGAAAGCGTATGGAATATGCATACAAACGGTACACTTTACGAATATCAGCTCGAAATGTACAAGCTTTTCGGCTCGGTTGAGGGTGTTTTCACCGAAAACGGTGTTGAATACAGCAATAATTCTCCCTTTACGGTAGAATACGGTGCACCAAACTATTATTCAGAAAATGCCGAAACGGTTGAAAACAGCAAGCTTGTAGCAACCCTTGTTCCTAAGGAATATAAAATTGTTTTTGACCTTAATTTAGGTAACAGCGGCGACTATGTGCTTGGTATGGACGAATTCCATATAGATAACGGTGGTGCGGAGCATTATGCTTATATGCACACCTGGAGCTTTGCCGATAACTTTACTGCATTCCCCTATCGTGAGGGTTATGTGTTTGACGGCTGGACCAGTAGCGACGAGACTGCCGTTATGGTTACTAATGACGGTCATATAAATGTAGGTGCTACGGTTGCTAAGGAGGTTACCCTTACCGCAAACTGGACCAAGCTTGAGGGTACTGACTATACCGTTCGCTTCCTTGAGCTTAACACCGATAAGGTTTTAAACGGTGCTATGGCTGTAAGCGGTACAGCGGCTGGCGCATCAATAAAAGCGGCAGATACCGCAATTGCGATTGAAGGCTATACCTATGCAGGTGCATTCATAGGCGGTACTTATTACGATAAGGAAGAGAATCCTGCCCTTACGGTAAGTAATAATCCTACCGACAATTTAATGGTAATTTACTACCTGCCTGACGGCAGTGACGGTTACACCGAGCAGGTTGAAAGCAACCTTACCCTTAATAAAACTGCCACTTTGGAAAATGACGGTACCTATACAATTACAATGGAGACCTATACTAAGGATAACCCCATTACAACCTACATTCAGCAGAATACTCCGCTTGATATTGTAATGGTGCTTGACCAGTCGGGTTCGATTGTGCAAAGCGGTTATCTTGACGATTTGCAGTCGGCGGTTAATAACTTTATATCCCTTATTGCAGACCACGGACGTACTAATGAGGTTGACCACCGAATTGCAATGGTGGGCTATGCGGGTGACTATGACGAGGCACCTACAAGCACCGATACCTCGTCTTACCCGATTGCAGGCGGAAATACCACTAACTGGGTTAATACGGGTGTATTTGATTCCAACGGTGACTTCCACCCCTATTCGGTTACAGGCTTCCACTACACTAAATTTGACGGTAACCCCACTACAGACGGCATTTACTATGCTTACAGCGAAGGCGAGTATTTGCTGCTTACCCACCATGACGAGTACCGCCACCTCATTACCGAGGACGAGGCAAGAATTGAAGCTCTTAACGGCACTACGGTTTACGGTTATATAAACGGTCAGTTCGTTGAGCTTACACGCAATACCAGCGGACTCTGGCTTTACGGCGATAAACAGCTTTATTCACTCAAAGAGTTCTTTACCTATCACGAGGACGTATGGACTCACCGTAAGGAGCTTGAATACCGCCAGATTCACGCATACGGTACGGGGGATAATTACTCCTGCACCGACGGTCACGGTGACCTTTATATCCGTGACGAGACCACCGACGCTGACCCCGAGCTTAACGTTTATCACGATGCTTTGGTTCCCGTATCTGTCGGTGCTTACGGTTCGGGCGGTGTAAACCCCGGTCTTACCAAATCTGCAAGCCACTTAGGCTCCAACGGCGGTACCTATGTTCAGTACGGTATTGAAATGGCTAACCGTGTATTTGAAGCCAACCCCTTAGACCCTGCTGAAGGCAGAGTTCGTATAATGGTTATGTTTACCGACGGTCTTCCCGGTATAGGAACATTTGATTCTACCGTAGCTAATGAGGCTATTGTTCAGGCATATACCGCTAAAAATACCCACGGTGCTTATTCCTACACAATCGGTCTTTATAAGAGTGACGGTGTAGACGCTACAAGTGATATTGCTTTTTATATGAATGCGGTATCCTCTAACTATCCTGATGCGCAGACTATAACCGATGTTCAGTCGGGCGGTGGATACACAGTTGCGGCAGACGGCTCAGCCCTTAACAGCGGCGGACCTTACTATGTTCAGTCGGGCGGCAATTATTATGAGCTTTCCTACACAAGAAGATGGGTATCCTCAGGCTGGTGGGGTAGCTGGCAATACGGCTGGAGCTTTACGGCAAACGGCTCTACTACTTATATAAGTGACAGCTCTGCTCCGACAGTCAGCTCAGGCAAGGTCGGCGGATACACGATTTATAAGAAATCGGCTATCGGCTATAAGCCTACCGAGAATTCGGGATACTATGCCACAACAAACAGCGAGCAAGACCTGAAAGATTATTTTGCCCACGTTATGAGGGAGATTACCACCAAAATCACCACCGAAATAGTCCTTCACGAGGATACTATTATGCGTGATATTATGGGTCAGGGCTTGGTTCTCACAGACGGTACAATAATTACCGCTTATACCCAGCAGGGTACTTACAATCCTGATAACGAAACCGTTACATGGGCAACCGATTCAAACGGTCAGCCGCTACTTAATGAAATGGCGTCGCTCGAAGTGGGTAGCGGTGTGACCTCTGTTACGGGTAAAGAGGGTGTGTCTATCTATGCTTATAACTTAGATGCACAGAATGCTACCAATCCCGACGGTGAGGACTACCACCCCCACGCTGTTGATGTAACGGGTTATAACTTTGATAAATGGTATATAAGTGAAGATCACACTACGGGCTATAAGATGGTAGTTAAGATTACCCGAATTGAGGCCAAGGACGATGTCGAGTGGGGTAAATCAACAAATACCAACTACTATCAGTCGGGCTTGTGGATGCCTGCCGACGAAAACGGCAATCGTCAGCTTTTACTGCCTTTCAATCAGCCTACCACTATATTTGTTGAGCGTGCATACGTGCTCGATTACGCAAAGCCCTTTACTTTAAGCGGTTGGTACTTTGATTCCGAGGACGGCAAGGAAGCTAATGCAGTTCACGTAGATTGCGATATATCCGATGGTATGAACTGGTTTGATGAAACGAGTCCCAATACCGCAAACAGTGCCGACAACGGTTACGGCAACACCAAATACAGTAATCTTGAAGTAAAGGACGGTAAGGTTAAATATACCCCCGTTACTTCACAATGGAAGGGTTCAGATAAGTTCTATATATTCGGAAACACCTGGCGTAAGACGGTATTGGCGCAGGATGCTAACCAGAACGGAAATCTCTGGAATAAGGTAATGGTTATTCCTGCAAACAATGTTTATTATGAGGATTCCTTTATTACAAAGGAAAACGGCGGTGCTAACAGTTTTTCAGGCTTTACCTTTGAGGGCGACTGGCAGACCGTTTATTCGGGCGATAACCCCGATACCAATACCGAAACTCCCGAGCATCAGGAAAACACCCCTTACGGTGAGGTTCACGGCTGGACAGATTCACTCGATGACGATAAGCAGTACAGTGACGGTTCGGCTCACGTAACGGGAACAAATGGCGAGCGTGGCTCTAAAGCGGAATTTACCTTTACGGGAACGGGTATTGACGTTTACACCCGCACAAACGATAAATCGGGTATGGTTGTGGCTGTGCTTACTCGCCTTGTAGATACAAAGGACGAGGACGGCAATATAATCGGCACAACCGAGCAAACGGTAAGCAGTAAGGCGGTTGATAATCTGTCACTTTCGGGCGATTATTATCAGATTCCTACCGTTTCGTTTGCGAAATTGGTTTACGGCACATATAAATTAAAGCTGATTGCAACCTCTGCGACTACTTCTACCGACTCTGAGCGTTTTGAATACTACATTGACGGCGTAAGGGTGTATAAACCTTTGGGAGATGTACATAATTCTACCTCGCAAAAGAGCAAGGTTGCTTACGGCAAGGAGCTTAATGCTACCTTCACCCTGGTTCGTGACGTACTGCTCGATTACGGTGACTTTAATACAGGACTTGACGATGATACCACGGGCGCTGTGTTTATTGACTGGATTCAGGACGGACAGAATTCAGGGGATGACGGCATCGGAACGGGTCTTCCTTCATACGAGCTTGGAACATTTGAAAAATACGGACCTAAGAATGAGGTATATTTAAAGTCAGGTCAGGCAATTGTGCTTAAGGTTGACCCACAGAATAACTATTATATGGGTCTTAAGAGTCTTACAGGAGCTCCGGTTGTGGCGAGCTTCAGCGGAATTGACCTTAACAACAAAACCGAAATTTTAATAGAGCATACTACCGATATGTATTACGAGGTTGTACCGCAGGACGGTTATATCGTAGTTCAGAACGGCTCTACGGACGGCTCGGTGCTCTCGGTTACAAAGCTGCGTACTACAAATATGCTTGCAACAGTAACTACTAACGGTATACAGAGCATCACTTCCGAAGAAGCGGTTGAGGCGGTTATGACCTTCTCACTTTCGTCGGATACTCAGCTTGCTCCGCCCGTATACCCCGAAAAGCCTGACAGCAATACCGGAAATAAGCCTTCGGTTATATTGCCCGAGGTTATAAATCCTGCAGATTCACTCAAAACCTTTACCGACAGATTGTTCGGTGACGTTAAAAATTGGCTTGTAGCTTAAAATTTGGGAGGTAAGAAAAATGAAATCTACATATACAAAGCCCTTTTTAGGAGTAGAAATGTTTTCTATCTTCCAATCGGCTGCAAGAGATTGCGCAGATTCAATCCCTAAGGATCAGGTAACCTTTGACGATATTGCTACCTGCGTTTGGGATTTGGGCGGCGGTACAACCGTTTTTGTAGGCGGTTCGCCCTGCACTGTGGACGGTCAGGATATGGGAATAGCCTGCTATAATAACCCGGGTGAGGGAAGTTATATTTTCCGTTCTTAAAAAAAGGAATATGCGGGCTGTCTTATGGGACAGCCCTGCTTTTTAATTATTATGTTTAATTATTATCTGGATTTAATAGGTCTTAAGACTTTACTTCAAGCACCAATGGAAATTACGGTGTCGGACAGACTGTCACCCTTTTTGTGTCAGCCTTTTAATAAGGCGGATTGCGTGATAAGCCTTATAAAAACTGAAAAATTGCCGACGGTGAGTGATAAAGCTATAAAGCATTCACTTTGCCTTTATGATACTGACGGCGAAAACGATATGATTTTCCATATTGACAGCGAATCCGCTTCCCCGTTTGCTGTTACCGAATTTTGCGTTGACGGTAATATTCGTATTAGTGTTTTAAAGGAATATATACATTACTTTAGCGGTAGTGGTGGAATTTTTAACCGTATCGGAATGGAAAATCTGCTGCTAAAAAATAACGGCTTGCTTGTTCATTCGTCGGTTATAGAATATGGCGGAAAGGGTATCCTTTTTATGGGAGCATCGGGTGTGGGCAAATCTACTCAGGCACAGCTTTGGCAAAAGACACTCGGCGCACAGATTATAAACGGTGACAGAGCCGCTTTAAGAAAAACGGCAGACGGCTGGACGGTATTCGGCTCGCCTTTTGCGGGCACTTCGGGTATATACAAAAACAAAAAAGCCCCCGTTCTGGCGGCGGTACTGCTAAGACAGTCAAAAACCAATAAGCTAACAAGGCTTTCACAAATGGAGGCTTTGCGACTTGTTTACCCCGAAATCTCGATTCACCGCTGGGATAAGCGGTTTGTAAATAATGCTACCGAGCTGTTTTTGGATTTTGCCGAAAAGGTTCCTTTTTATCTGCTCGAATGTGAGGCGACTGAGCAGGCTGTCATACTTTTAAAGGAAGGTTTGGATTTATGAATTCGGTACCGATAGAACCACGTATAACCGAATATTTGTACAGAAAAGCCGCTTTTGCAGGTGTGCCCTTAAGCGGCACATTTGAACTTACCCCTCTTTGTAATATGAACTGCAAAATGTGCTATGTAAAGCTTAGCGAAAAGGAGCAAAAGGCGGCAGGGGAATTGCGTACTGCGGCGGAGTGGATAGCCCTTGCAAAGGAGCTTAAAAACGAGGGTATGCTCTATCTTCTGCTTACGGGTGGCGAGCCCTTTTTACACCCCGAAATCCGTGAAATTATAAAGGGACTTCACGAGCTGGGACTGCTCATTACAATAAATTCAAACGGCACTTTGATTGACGAAAAAACCGTAGAATGGCTAAAAAAATATCCGCCTGTGAGGATTAACATAAGCCTTTACGGAAAAAATAACCAAACCTATGAAAGACTTTGCGGTAATAAAAACGGCTTTTCGCAGACCGAAAGAGCAATAAAACTACTAAAAGAAGCAGGAATACCCGTAAAGCTCAATTGCAGTGTTACACCGCATAATGCTGATGATTTAGAGGGTATTGCCGACTTTGCAAATAAAAAAGGTCTTGTTTTATCGGCGGCTACTTATATGTTTCCGCCCGTAAGACGGGACAGCACAATGACGGGCAAAAACGACCGCTTTTCACCCGAAACGGCGGCTTACTATGCCGCTTTTGCCGAATACCTTACCTTAGGTAAGGAGCGGTTTTTAAAGCTTGGCGATAACATTAAAATTTCAGGTGACCCGGATGATAACTGTGCGTCTGTGGGTGAAGGTATCGGTTGCAGGGCAGGAAAATGCAGTTTTTGGGTTACCTGGCAAGGGTATCTTACCCCGTGCGGTATGTTCCCGACCGATAAAGAAAATAACGTATTTAAAAAGGGATTTAATGCCTGCTGGCAGGCGGTCAAGGCAAAAACCGCCGCAATACGTCTGCCTAAAGAGTGTGCTCGATGTGACTTAAAGCAGAGCTGTCACGCTTGTGCGGCAATGGTCATAACCGAGAGCGGCAGTTTTGATACCCTGCCCGAATACCGCTGTAAAATGAGCAAGGCATACCCTTACGAATATAAAAAGCTTGCAGAAAAATTAAGGGAGGACGTTTTATGAGTAAAAAGGATAAGCTGTTGTTGGCTGTAATATCGGTGCTCACCGCTATTGTAATAGTGCTGATTGCGGCTTTAATAGTTGTGCTCGATAAAGATAATAGCGGCGTTTCTTCCGTTTCGGCAGGTAGCTCGTCACAAACGGATAAAGCGGACAGTACCGACGAAAATTCAGATAAAAACAACGGAAAGACAGAAAATAGTGAGAATTCGTCGGATAACTCAATTGTAACATTTAATCCCGATACGGGTAATAAGCCCCAAATCGACAATGCACTTCCTCCCAATGTGGAAATAAAACCGCAAAAGGACCCTGTAAGCGGAGAAAACAAGGGGATTGCGTTTCCGTACAAAATAGAAGAATATAACATAGTTCTCGAAAAGCTTGCCGATTATAACGGACTTTACGTAGAGGACGGAACCAATTCTCAGGTAAAAGGTGTAGCTGCATTACTCGTTCGCAATGACGGCGAATACCCGATAGAATATACCGAAATTTCAATTGAATACGAGGGCGAGAGCCTGCAGTTTAATATTTCGGCTTTAGGAAAAGGCGAAAAGGCGATTGTTCAGGAGAAAAACAAAAAAGCCGTACCTGAAAGTACAGCTTTAAAGGGAAACGCATTGGTTGTGCGCAGGAAAGATATGTCTATGGCGGCTGATACTATTTCGGTTACGGATAACGGTGATAACACGATTACCGTCACCAATCTTACCGACGAGGTAATCCCGACTGTAAGGATTTTTTATAAGTATTATATGCAGGACGAGGATTTGTTCGTGGGTGGCATTGCCTTTTCGGCTCGTATAACAAGGCTTGCGGCAAAGGCTAAAACGGTTATCAGTCCTGCCCATTACAGCAGCGAAACGGGACGTGTTGTAATGGTTTCGACCTATCAAGAATAGTATAATGGTGAGTTTTATGAAATTACGTGGTGAGTTTGTAATACGTCAGGTTGTGGACGAAGTGTTGGCAATACCGGTAGGCAATACGGCACTCGAATTTAACGGTATGATAATGTTGAACGCTGTCAGCCGCATTATTTGGGAGAGTTTAAGTATGGGCGCTACAATTGATGAAATAGTTACCGCCGTTACGGATAAATTTGAGGTTTCGGCAGAAGAAGCCCGTGCGGATATTACCGAATTTATCGATAAATTGCGTGAAATTAACATTATTGAAGATTAAATTAAAACGGACGATTACGAATCGTCCGTTTATTTTATATCGTGATGAGGTATCCCTCCGTCAACCTTGCGGTTGCCACCTCCCTTTAGGGCAAGGGAGGCAATCACACCGATTTTATTATTTAATTCAGATTAAACTAATCTGAATAACAGTAGTAGCTTCTGTGGTGCATTTGTATTCTATAATAATACGGTTCATTTTATCGGTATTCCAATAAGATGTAAGATTGCGGTCATTGTCAAAGTCTACGCTGTCGGTAGAGAAAATACCGCCCTGGGCTTTAAGCAGATATTTTCCGCCTATCATAGCACCGTCCTCGGTGAGTTCTACCTTTAACGGGGTTACAAAATGCTCGCATATAGTATTTTCAGGTGACGAGAATTTAAAGCTGTCACAAATCATCACCGAATCAGCCGATGGAGTTATTGTTCGCTCCAAGCTTTCTACACAAGCCTCGGCAGGATATGCGTTTTTAAAGCTTATTTTGGTGTTTTGTTCATTTGCAGAAAAAGCCTCGGCGGCAAATTCGGCACCGTTTTTCTGCATTACTCCGTTTATAACGGGGGTGTTATGCCAGGCAGACTGCATTGTCCATATTCCGTAACGGTTGCCGTGGAAGGTCTGGGCGGTGTAAACTCCGCAGGACGGGTCAACCAGCACCGGCTCATTATTGTGATAAACAATAAAGCTTCCTACATCATTATGATTGTGCCTTTCGGCATTGTTTCCGCCCTTTGCGGCGCAGTACCAGTCGCCCCGTCTTAACACCGAATTCTGGGTGTCGGGCAGAATTATGGTATTTGAAATCTCGAATTTGATGTAAGATAAAATATCCTTTAAATTCACCGCCTTATAAATTGCCGAACGTAAAGCGTCACGGTGAACAAAGAAATCAGCATCTTTAAAGCATTTGCCGGCAAGCTCGCCCGCAAAGCTCAAAAGAGAAGTATCATTCATACGTTTTCCGTATATGTAGCTGTCAATAACCTGCTTGCCTGCGCCCGAAATGCGGTTTCCACCATCGGCAAAGTTTACGGTGTAGCCGTTGCCGATATAAAGTCGGGTCGGGTATTTGGCTACTTCACCCAGCTTTTTGTCCTTAAAAAAGTTTATTTTCCCGTTTGTTGCGGTGTAGAGCTGTTCGCAGAATTCGCATAAAGCTCCGCCCGATACTCCCCAATATGACATACCCTCGTCACAACCGCCGTCGTCAGGATAGGATTGATAAATATTGTCAATCTCAAACAGCATTTTCCGCAGTCCCTCGTCCCTTACGGTCTTGCTTTTTTCCATAATCAGAAAAACTGTTAAAAGATTTGAAATTATCCACGGATTCCAGTTGTTTATCGGGATATTGTAACCCTGCCAGAACCAATCTCTGTGGGTGAGATAGGATTTAATAATCCTGCGCTTCATTTCGTATTCAATACGTGTTAAAATTTCGGGACAAAAGGCTTCGAGTTCATCATATAAAATATGATAAATTATCGAAAGCGCCGCCGCTGTCTCACCTGCGAAAAGGTCAATGTAACCGTCGTCAGGCTCGGGGATATTGTGCCTGTAATTAGCAGGCGGAAAATGTGCAGACAGTCCCCAATAGGTCTCCTCGCAAATAGAAAAAATACCGTTTACTATCTGCGGAATAAATCTGCTCCTGTATTCCGCAAGCTCACCCAAAAACAAGGAATTAAGCGCACAACGGCGCTGAAAGTGAATATCCTCATGCTTTGTGCGGCTGCCCTCGGTTTTAAAGGCTATGTAATCGGTGGCCTTTATGGACGGCCAATTGTAGTCAAGGTATTTTTCCGCATTGCCAATACAGTTCAAAAACGATTCTTCCTGCCAGAAGTCCCGCTCACCCGCTTTAGGAAAGAGCGGTGCAGAAAAATCAAATTCCTCTACACAATTGAAATTTAGCCAATCTCTGAACATACTTAAGTCCTCCCACAGAATGTATATGCAAACATTTATATGACTTTTTTTACAGTATACTACCCCAAAAAACAAAAGTCAACGCACTTGACATTTATTTTTTGCTGTCCTATAATATCCTTACTAATGGTTAAATGGGAGAAGTTAATATGCAAAAGCAAGTACGATTTTTGTCACTTTTTTTAATGTTTATTTTATGCGTTTGCCTTGCCGGATGCGGCAAAGAAACCGATGAAGATAAAATAGAGGGTGAATGGAAATCTACAATCGGCTTTAACGAGCTTATGTCCGTTTTGGAGGGTGAGACCGCTTTCAGCAAAGTAACACAAAAAATTGATATAACCGTAAGCTTTAAAAACGGTGAATATGTTTTAAAGCTTGATGCCGAAAAGGCGCTCGATACTGAGGAATTCAACTCGGCTTTGGCGGAATATATTAAGGATATGCTGGGAATGACACCTGAGGAAATAAAGGACGCTTACGGGAAAGATATAAATGCTCTTGCTAAGGAAAAGACCGACGAAATGCGTGAAGCTTTTTCACTCGGTGAGACTATGAGCTATGAATTCAAGGACGGCAAGCTGTATCTTGACAATACGCATCAGCCTTATCGCTTCGGAAGTGATAATACCCTTATCCTCGATTTGGAGGATTTTGGGGAATTGGAGTTCGAGAGAGACTGATTCTGTTTTGCTTGACAAGCAGACAATTAAGTTTTATAATAAATGTGGCAGTTTGAGGCTGTCACATTTATTTTTTAGGAGGAATTTCAATGAAAATTTCAGCAAAAATTTCGGCACTCGCTTTAGCGGTTGTTATGCTCTTTGCATTTGCAGGCTGTGGAGCAAAATCACCTGAAGAAAACATTAAAGGTGCATGGGCAGGAGAAGTTAGTCTTGCAAAGGTAATGGAGGCTTCTGGCGCAACAGACGTTTCTGCTTTTGAAGATGTTGACAATGTAGTAATCAACTTAGAGTTCGACGGCAAGGAATTTACAATGAAGGTTGATGCCCGTGATGTAGTTGAATCAGATTCTTTTAAAGAAGCATTGGGCAAATTTTTATTGGCATCATCGGGTATGACCGAGGAGGACGTAGAAGCAACCGGTATGAGCGTTGATGATATTATCGACCAGTCAGTGGATGCTATGTCCGAACAGCTTAATGTTGAAAAGACCGCTGAATACGAGTTCAAGGAAGAAAAGCTCTATATGGACGGAAGCGAACAGAAATTTGAGTTTGACGGTGATAATACCCTTATCCTCGATTTGGAAGGCTTCGGCGAAATAGAGTTCGAGAGAGACTAATTCACTCGTAATACATAAACATTTTAAACCACCGATTGGACCTTGCTGACCATTCGGTGGTTTTTATTTTATATTTAATTAAAACGAAACGTTGAGACACCTATTTGCATCCGCAATACTGATTTTCAGACAGCATATCAAATTTGTACTATCACATTACTTACTCAAACCGGTTAAGTGTTATAATTATTCTTCATTTTGGTTATCCCGATTCAAAAAACGGCAAATTATAAAATTGATAAAACCCGAAGCCAGAATAATTATTAAATCGGCGGCAGACAAAACAATTCCGGGTATGCTTTCAAAAATAAAACCCGAACCAAAGCTATACAAATGACCGTTAAGCAGGAACATTTCTCCTATATACATAAAAAGTGTCATAACAGAGGCGATGATTGACGGAATAACTGTTGAAACACTCTTACGTTTTCCCAGAAGAAACGAGCCCGCAAAAATACCTGCGCTCACCCCCAGAAGCACAAAGAAAATCGCCATTAACGTTGCCGATAAAACTGAAACTCTGATGCTTCCGTCTCTCCAGAAGGCTGTAAAACAAGCGAGTATACAAAGTCCCAGAAAAACAACCGAACAGACAGACTGCAAAATCAAAGCTTTAAGACGCTTTTTTTCACCCGTCTTTACCATTTTTCCAAAACCGTACAAGCAATTAAGAATAGTAAAAATAAGAACAAGAGAGATGATATAAAAATGAAGTTTGAATGCCGGGTTATAGTCACCTATTAAT
>JAZQHX010000041.1:0-4841 GCA_045540835.1 Acutalibacteraceae bacterium
CTTTCTGTTCCCCCTACCGATATTACCGATTTTCAACAACTGTTAGAAAAATACGGTAGCTACCTTTCGGAATTGGTGAGCGTTTGTGCAGAAATTTATGAAGTAACGGCGTTAGAGTTTGAAGCAAACAGTCCGGATCCGCTTCTGTCTGCACTGACCGACGGCTGTATTCAAAATCGCCGTGACCGTGCCGCAGGAGCGGTGTATAATACCGTAACCATAGAAACTATGGGGCTTATAAATACCTGTGATGCATTAGCGGCAATAAAAGAACTCGTGTATAAACAGAAAAAATACACTCTGGGCGATTTTATCACAGCAGCTAAAATGAATTATCAGGGTTACGAAGATATACGTTTGGATATATCTAAATGTAAAAAATACGGAATGAACGATTCTGATGTCAATGCACTGTTTGGGCAAATGTGCAAAATGGTATCCGATGCCTGTAAAAAGGTTTGTCATGATAATCGTTTGTTTTTGCCTTCACTACATACCATAGATGTAAATATCGATTATGGCCGCAGGCTTTATGCAACACTTGACGGCAGGAAAAAAGGTCAGCCGGTCAATAAAAATGCAGATCCTTCAAATATGCTGCAAAAGACAGAGCATACAAGTCACATTTTGTCGGCTGCATCCTTTGACCAGACCGAATTTTCAGGCGGTCAGCCTATTGATCTGTATTTTGACAAGGTGTGGTTTCAAACAAAAGAATCAAGGGATAAAATAAAAGCACTTATCCGTTCCTATTTTCAACTCGGCGGATTACAATTTCAGGTCAACAGTATAGATGTCGAGCTGCTTGAAAAGGCACATAATAACCCTGAGGATTATCCCTTTGTTATAGTGCGAAAAGGCGGCTACAGCGTACGCTTCAACGAAATGAGCAAAGACGCTCGCACAGAATTTATTGAGCTTGCAAAAAGGATGGAACAAAATGTGTAGCGGCGTCGTTTTCAACGTTCAAAAATTCTGTATCAATGACGGACCCGGTATCAGAACAACGGTGTTTCTGAAAGGTTGTCCTCTTAATTGCAAATGGTGTCATAACCCCGAATCTCATTTGCACAAACCGCAATTGCTTTTCGATATGGAAAAATGTGTCGGTTGCGGAAGGTGCGGTGATGTCTGCTCCCAAAATGTACATTCGTTTGAAGACGGGCATAGTATCGACCGAGACCGCTGTATTTCCTGCGGGAATTGTATCGAAGAATGTGGCTTTAATGCACTTGAAATCGCTGGCAAAGAGATGAGTGTTCAAGAAGTTTTTAATGAAGTTTTAAAGGACAAAGTTTTTTATGACAATTCCGGCGGAGGACTCACGCTGTCGGGTGGCGAACCGCTGATGCAGTTTGAGTTTGCTTATGAACTTTTAAGGCAAGCAAAGATGAATGGGATACATACCTGTATTGAAACCTGTGGGTTTGCAAAAACAGAGGATTTTTTGAAAATTGCGAAATACACCGATGTGTTCCTTTACGATTGGAAATTAAGCAATGATCGACTGCACAAAGAATATATTGGTATGAGCAATAGACAAATACTCGAAAATCTAAGGGCGATTGATGCGGCCAATGCAAAAATTATTTTACGGTGCCCTATTATTCTGGATGTGAATGATACCGAGGAACATTTTAAAGGTATAGCCAATATAGCCAATTCACTAAAAAATATTTTGGCAATAGAAATTGAGCCTTATCATTCTTTGGGCAACAGCAAATATAAAAAACTCGGCAAAACAGAAAAAAGCCAAACTTTCCGACAACCGACTCAGCAACAGGTTGAAGAATGGATTGCGCAAATTCAAAAGCATACCGAAATCATCGTAAAAAAAGCGTAGCAAATCTATTTTTTAAATCAGTATAAATCTCCTTGTTTTACAGGTACTTATAGTACAAATTTGTGAGACAAGGAGATTTTTGTATATATGAAAGCAACAGGAATAGTTCGTAGGATAGAGGCCTGTGTTATAATAGGGCAAACCGCCTGAAAGGCCCATACACACCGGGTTTTTTCGTTGATTTTTGTCCAACCCAATTTGCATAAAATCCGGTCAAAATCGGTTTTTCGGCGTTTTTTATACATAGCAAGAGCGAGGTGAATTTCACCTCGCTTTTATTGTAAATTATTCTACAAACGGCAATAAAGTCATTCGCAGTTTTGCACAGCTGTATGGTATCAATGAAAGTTCTTCCACCGCAGAAACAGGCGTGCGGCTTTGCGGTATTTTTGCGCAAACGCTCTCATATCCATCCTCAAGTCCCCAATCAATCTTTTGCAAATTAGCCTTTATGGTAATAGGTGGTTCGCTCTGAGAGAAGGGAATGTGGCTGACGGTTTTTATTTCCGGTTTAAGTGATGTATCCGCGAATCCGTAATTCCAATCACTTTTCGGAATAAGCTCGTAATCACAGTAGGGGAATTTTCTCACCACACCGTCTTTTTCATATTCGCACATAATCTTTTCAGCTTCTATCGGCAAAGAAAATACGAGATTTCCGTATTTTACATAATTCAAATCATAGGCATATTTTTCAAAATGCGGAGTGAAATCAAAGGAAATAACAAATTCACGTTTTTCCCCTTTTGTTATGTTAAATACCAAGTGGTTTTGGGTTTCACTTTGACCGTTAACCACAATGTTTTCTGCATCTTTCGGGAGTCTTATTTCAAATTTAAAATCCTTTTTTGCATCAACGGTATATTTAAGTGTGTTTTCAAAAGGATAATTGGTTTCAAGCGTAATAGATATATCCTTAGTTTTTAACTGACTTGGAATCGGCAAGACGCTTGCCACACATTCATCGTTATACATAAATGCCGATAACGCAAATTTCGGCCAACCCTGATTGAAATTTGCGGTACAGCATCCGTAATTGGGTTCAAGTCCAAATAAATGAGCCTCTTTTCCGTTTGTACGGAACAATGATTTGCCGGGGAATTTTTGACAGGCAATTTGATTGTTCATTTGCACGTACTGATGCGTCCACATATCCTCGCTGATCGTCGCCGGCAAGGCGTTAAATGCCAAAACCTCCAAACGTTCCAGCCATTTTGTTTCACCTGTATATGCAAACAACAGCTCGTAGGAGTACATTTGCTCTACAACAGCACATAACTCCGTACCTTGAATGGGGGAAACGCCCGAAAGACACTCGTCACCGGTAAAGGTTTCTACTGCTGTGCCGTTATATTTTTTCAATATATCATATAGTTTTTCGGCAGCATCTGTATACCCGACATTCAACAAATTGTGGCTGACAGCTTCATACTTCAGCATCATCGCAAGGTTTACAATGTGTGTTTCAAATGTCCATTTATTAAGTGGGCGTTTCCACTTTGGAATAAATTCCTCATAATCTGCACCCTGCTCTTTCATAATCCGGGCAAGGTCAACAAGCCATGGCTCTTTGTATTTTTCGTAAATGAAATTAAGAGAGACAAACAATTCAAACCATCGGAATTTTCCCCACGAAAAAAGTTTTATTTTCTCACTCTTCAATAGTTCGTAATAATTCTTGAGTATACTGTAAATAACATCTGGAATGCGCTCATCATTGGAGCAGTTATAGTAGACTGTTAAAACCTTTGTTATAAGTTGAATCGCCCAAGTATCGTAAGTTGGTCTTTCTTCCTCTGCACAAGGACAAGTCCACCCATCTGCCTGCTGTCTTTCGATAATAGCATCAATATATTTTTTTGCCCGTTTGATCATATCGTCATCTTGGAGCAGATATGCAAGAGGGATAAACCCGTCAAGCCAATACGGCACACGCTCCCAACCCTCACGGTTTCCACCAATCCAAGCGCTGTCCCGAATATCCGGCCATATTTTATCAAGATTACCGCTCAAACCGTCTGCTTGAAGTTTTAATTGTCGATATAGCCATCCGGTCGGTTTTATTTCGTTTGTAGTGTAAAAGTTCCATTTTTTCATATCATCCGCCTCCCTTTACTCATTCAGTATATCATAACCAAAATCCCAAAAACATTGATAATATAACAAAGAACATTGACAATATCACAATAACGTTCTATACTAATATCGGTGATTATATGAGAGGTATCAATTTAAATAAACCCATTACTTACAAATATTCCTCCCTCCGATTTTTTGAAAAAAATGAGCATCATATTAACCGAGTGTGTAATGATGACGTTTTGCTTCTCGTGTACGAAGGTGTTCTTCGTTTTTTGGAAAACGGAAAGGAATACGAAATTACAGCAGGACATTATCATATACAACAGCGCGGGAGCAAGCAAATAGGACATCTTCCGAGCGATAGTCCCAAATACCTATATGTGCATTTTTGGGGAGACTGGGACGATAATGGGGACACGCTCAACTACCGTGGCGAGTTTGATTGTGTTTTGTTTGAAAAATTGTTTAAAAAAATGGATCGTATTGCGCACGAAAATTACACACAAGCAGAACAAACAGCCGTGTTCTTCGATATTTTATCAATTTTATATCGCAATCAGTTATCAATAATAAAGGGAAATGATATGGCGAAATATATGCAAGACCACTTTAATGAGAAAATAACCCTTGAAATCTTATCAGAAAAATTCAATTATAGTAAAAACCAAATTGTAAACATATTTAAAAAGAGTTTATCGATGACGCCGATAGATTATCTAAATAAATTACGAATTCAAAAAGCGCTATATTTACTTGAGGTTACATCAAATACGTCAGAAAGCATTGCCGAATCCTGCGGTTTTCGAAATTACTCACATTTTTATCGGCTGTTTGTGCGCCAAAATGGTGTTTCTCCGACTGAGTGGCGCCAAAACCGTCGACTGACTATATTTTGACCTATACATAGCAAAAGCGA
>JAZQHX010000042.1:0-5552 GCA_045540835.1 Acutalibacteraceae bacterium
AGCCCTTTCCTATTACAAAGAACGGAATTGACAATTCATTTGATTTAAGAATTACTTTCTTTAGCTCCTCAACTGTACCGACATTCACAAAAAGGTCAGCTTCCCCACCGATTTTAAAGCTGGTGTGAAGCCGCATAGGCTCGTTTTTGCTGTATTTAATTTTTTCACTATCGCAAAATTCGCAAAAAGCCTTATATTTCATAAAAAATCACGCCGCAATTATAATTTATTGTTTATACAGATTGCAAAGGTATGCCGCACCGATAATTCCTGCGTCATTTCCTAAGTCGGCAGTTTTGATTTCTGCCTTCTTCTCAATATTTCTTGCATAGTTTTCGCCCTTAACGAACTCTTTAAGAGGAAGAATAAGATTGTCACCCTCTTTAGAAATACCGCCGCCGATTGCAATAACTTCGGGCTGGAAAATATTGATATTATTAGCAATACCAACACCTATATAATAGATATACTTATCAACAACGGCTTTACCTGCAGTATCCCCCTTGCGCATTGCGTCAAAAGCGGTAACGCCGTTTACTGCGTTAATATCGCCGCCGCAAAGCTTCCACATAATACTGTCAGCATACTTAATCATAGCCTGCTTTGTCTGACGGATAAGTGCGGTGGCCGAAGCGTAAGCCTCCCAACAGCCGTGACGTCCGCAGGTGCAGATTTCGCCGTCCATGGCAATTACGGTGTGACCTAATTCTGTTCCTGCATAGTTAGAGCCTGCAAAAATCTTACCGTCAATAATAACACCGCCGCCAACGCCTGTGCCTAAGGTAATCATAACAAAATTGTTTGTTCCCTTACCTGCTCCTGCAATAAATTCACCGTAAGCGGCAGCATTGGCATCATTTTCAAGATAAAAATCAATGCCGGTTCTATCACTTAATTCCTTAGCCATGGGAACATCGAAAAATCCTAAATTATTAGCATAACAAACGATTCCGTTTACAGGGTCAATAGAGCCTGGTGAGCCTACACCTGCAGCCTCAATATCCTCGATTTTAAGGCCTGCATTTTGGATTGCTTCAAGGGCAACCGCCGCCATATCGTCAAGCACTTCATTTGTAGGACGTGGCATATTTGTCTTTCTTTTAGCAGTTGCAATAATCTTATAGTTTTCATCCACTATACCTGCTACAATATTTGTTCCGCCTAAATCAATTCCTAACTTATACATAATTATTTCTCCTTGAATTTTTTCTTTAATTTTAATCAAAACGGGTCAACCGGTTTTGTGTTTGTGTCCGGCATACCCTCGTCATCGGTCATACCAAGACGTTTAAGCAGGTCTTCTGCCGCATTGTAACCAAGCTTTTTCTGACGGCTGTTCATAGCCGCAACCTCAATAATAACCGCTAAATTTCGTCCCGGCTTTACAGGGATTGTAAGTGACGGGATATTAAGTCCCAATATTTCGGTGTTCTGACTCTCCAGTCCCATTCGGTCATAAGCCTTATTAACATCCCACGGTTCAAGATTTATAACCAAATCAATTTTTTCAGTAAGCTTTACCGCACCTGCACCGAAAATGCGGCTTGCATTTATAATTCCTATGCCACGAAGCTCAATAAAATGCCTTATATTGTCGGGCGCAGTACCTACAAGTGACTTGCTCGAAACCCTGCGTATTTCAACCGCATCGTCGGCTATAAGACGGTGACCTCTTTTAACAAGCTCAATTGCCGTTTCACTCTTACCAACACCGCTCTCACCCAAAAGAAGTATACCCTCACCGTAAACTTCTACAAGTACTCCGTGACGGGTAACCCTCGGCGCTAAGTGCAGACTTAAAAATGCTATAAGAGACGAAGTAAAGTCTGAAGTTGATTCACCCGAACGCAAAAGCGGTATTCCGTATTCCTTTGCTACCTCAATATACATATCAGGTATTTCGAGGTCACGGCAAATTACTACTGCAACCGGCTTACGTGAAAACCAATCTTCGAGCCTTTGCTTTGCCTTTTCGTCGGTAAAGCGTCTTAAAAAGCTTTCCTCACTTTTACCGATTATCTGTATCCGCTTTTCATCAAAAAACTCAAAATAACCAGCCATTTGAAGTCCCGGGCGGTTTACTTCATTTGTAGTAACAAATATTTCGTTTTCACTCTGCGGCATATTAAGCACTTCTAAAGAAAATTCCGAAATAATTTTACTTAATTCTATTTTAAAATTCGTATGCAAGCTATACTCCTCCTTTTAAAATGTTGTTATATTATTATACTATACAATCAAGGTAAAAGTAAAGATTTTTAATATATTTATTAAAATAATTTTTTATTCCCCTTTATTGATACAAAAAGGATACAGTTTTTGCTATAATATTATAATGATTATATTACAAAGGAAAGATAATATGAACCGAATACTTATAATAGAGGACGAAAAATCAATTTCTGATATGATAAAACTTTGCCTTCAAAAAAACGGATACATTTGCGACACCTGCTATGACGGTTTAACCGCCGCAAAAACGGTCGAAAACAACCGCTATGATTTAATATTGCTTGATATAATGCTGCCTTACATTGACGGCTATGACCTTATTGACTATATTAAGCAGTACGAAATGCCTGTAATTTTTATAACCGCCAGAACCTCGGTTGCAGACCGTGTTAAGGGACTGAAACTCGGAGCAGAGGATTACATTCAAAAGCCCTTTGACTTAAACGAGCTTTTAGCAAGAATTGAAGTAGTACTGCGCCGTTACCACAAAACCGAAAGATTTTTAAATCTTAAAAACATAAAAATAGATACCGTATCCCGAACTGTTGCGCTTAATAACACCACCGTAAATCTGACCGCCAAGGAATATGATTTATTGCTTTATTTAACAAGGAACAAAAACATAGCCTTATACCGTGAAAGAATATTTGAAGAAGTATGGCAAGAGCCATATTACGGCAACATACGCACAATCGACCTTCATATACAACGAATCCGAAAAAAACTCAACTTAGGAGATTCAATAGAAGCAATTTATAAAATAGGGTATAAATTCTCACCCGAAAAGCTATAAGAGAGGTGTAACGTATGAAGCTTTCCAACAGAATTTTTGTTACCGCTTATATAACCGTAATAATTTGTCTCGGAATAAGCGGAACCTTTTTAATAGAAAACGTAACCAAAACCCTTTTAGAATCGGAGTTAAAGCAGGTTAAGTACGCAAACGCCTATGCGGCAGAAAGCTTTAACGCCTTTGCCGATATTTCATACGAAAAATTAACCGATGCACAAAGGAAAAATATTATTGCCCAAATAAAAAGCGGGCTTGGAAATTCGGTAAAGCTAATCGAAATATCCACCATAGACGAAACCGAAAAGCAATATAAAGCTTTAAAGGATAATCAAGGTGTTTCACATTATATTGAAAATGGTGAAGCCTTGATGCTAAAGTCAACTTGTAGACTTAATACGGCAGTCGGCGTATATCATATGTCCTTATATTTCGATTTAACACATACCGTGAAGCAGGAAAGAATTTTCAAGGAATTTTACGGTATTACTGTATTGCTTTTTTCAGCTTTAAGCGGATTATTATTACTTTTTGTTGCCAAACGAGCCACCGCACCTCTAAACCGACTTAAAAATGTGGCATACGACATTGCATCAGGTGATTACGGTAAAACGGTCGATATTAAAAGTCGGGATACCGAAATAGTTGAGCTTTCCGAAAGCTTTAACAGTATGTCAAAAACTGTTGCACAAAAAATTGACGAAATACAGAAAGAAGCCGAAAAAAGAGATTTGTTTGTAGCTGATTTTACACACGAAATCAAAACACCAATGACGGCAATCATCGGCTATTCGCAGATGCTCGATAGCTACCCTCTTACTAAAGAAGAACAAAGTGATGCTGTAAAAACAATTCATCGTGAAAGCAAAAGACTTGAAAGCCTATCGTTACAGCTACTCGATTTATATGTGCTTAAAAACGAAACGCCAGCGCTTTATCCCGTCAATTTAAAGGAAATTGAAAAACAACTTAAAGCCACACTCAAATTCAGTTGCGAAAAATACGGTGTTACCCTTAAAACCGATTTAGCCGACAAATGGGTCACGGCAGATAAAAACCTTCTTTTATCCTTACTTTACAACCTTTGCGACAATGCATTTAAAGCTTCAAACAAAAATGATTTTGTGAAGGTTTACTCTAAGGAAGACGGCAATAAGATGAAAATTTGTGTAAAGGATAACGGCAAGGGAGTATCCGCCGAAAACATCAAAATGCTTACAGAACCATTTTTCAGAGAGGATAAATCCCGTTCAAGAAGGTTAGGCGGTGCAGGTCTTGGGCTTTCAATCTGCAAGAAAATAGCCGAAATACATTCGAGCGGTCTTACCTTTGAAAGTGAAGAAGGCAAAGGCTGTACTGTAAGTTTTGGTCTCGATATTGAAAAGGAGGAAAGAAATGAAGATATTTAAAAAACTTTTATGCGTTTTAATGCTTTTTTCGGTCACTGCCCTTACGGTACTTTTCCCCGAACTGCTGAGCCGTTATCGCACCAAAGTAAGGTCAAGCAAAGCCGAATACTTTACCATTAACACCAACAATTCCGTAAAGCTTACAAGCAATACCGTAGCAAAGCTTTTATGCAAAGACAGTAACTATGGCGGTACAAGCTTCAACCACACTTCAGGTGTTATACTAAACAATGCCGAATATACACAATACAAACTGTCAGAGAGTATTAACTTAATGTTTGAAAGAGTTTTTTCAGAAAATACAGAGCTTTGCAAGCATTTTAAAAATATAATTGATAACAGTATTCCCAACACTTCGAGAGACTATCTGCTAACCGTTCATTCCGACCGTCCCGTAGCATTAAGTATAATAAACGTCTCATATAAAAGCGGATTTGAATACCTTGATTTTTCTTTTGAAGAGAAAACCAAAACCCTCATAAGTCTTTCGTATGTTTCTCTTTCCGAAGTAATGTCAAACAAATACGATACGGTGCTTTCGGTAAGTGATATGCAAGATTCTTTGGAAAAATATTGCCGTGATGTGTTAAAGATTGATGATAATAATTACATTTTCAAAAACGAAAAAAAGAATACGGCGGTTGCGCATGAAAATGTAATATGGTTTACACTTTTAAGTGATGAAGAAAAGATTATACAGGAAAAAGAAGCAGATATACAAAACTGATACAATTATTATCAATTTATGATACAAGCTTCCCTTAGAATTCACCTATATTCTAAGGGAGGTTTTTTATGAAAAAGCTTATATTATTTTTAATCGTTTTACTGATAATTGTTATTTCTTCGGTTTTGTTTGCAAATTTTTCAGTCAAAAAGGTTAATACGCCCAAAGCACAAAGCATACCGCCAAAGCCGCCTGTAAAAATTATAAATGTGCCTACTATTTGTCAGTATCCGTCACTTCCGACGGGGTGTGAAACGGTAGCGGCAACAATGGTTTTACAGTACTACGGTGCCGACATAACACCCGAGCATTTTGCCGAAAGATGGCTTAAAAAAAGTGAAAACTTTTACTATTCAAATAACGAATTATACGGTCCCGCCCCTAACGAGGTTTT